>NZ_MVQX01000015.1 GCF_002067275.1 Methanomethylovorans sp. PtaU1.Bin093
GAGATGGCGGAACGGCTACGCAATGGACTGCAGATCCATTTCATCCCGGTTCGAATCCGGGTCTCAGCTTTGGTTAAGTCGAACAATGGCAGTTAATCAGATGATAAGTATGGATATACGCACACAGAAAACATTTGAGGCTTTATTCGCCCTTGAGGATATAAGGGAAACTCTCAGGCAGAGGCTTCCCAATATCACAGGTCAGGAAGATGAACGTATTATCCGTGAAGGTGTCAGCAAAGTGAGGACGATATTAGATGATCTTGAAGCTGGTACAGGCACTCCCCAGGTACGGAAAATAGCCGGAACGATCGACATACGCTCCCGCGAGGAGACGTACATCAATATCCAGCCGATCCAGGCAGCCGGAAGGCTTACTCCGGAAGCACGCAAGGCTCTCATAGCCTATGGCGATGGCTATTCCACCTGTGATGCCTGCCGTAAACCCTTCCGGCTGGACAAGATCAGCAATCCGCCGATAGCTCCTTTCCATGAGCAGCTTGCCAGTTTCCTGAACATGGACGATGCACGTGTAGTGCCTGGTGCAAGGCGCGGGTTCCAGGCAGTTGCATCCACATTGGTAGATAAAGGTGATACGGTGATAGTTTCGGCTCTGGCCCATTACACTGAGTTCCTGGCAGTGGAGGAAGCGGGAGGAATAGTAAGGGAAGTTCCTCTCAATGAGCAAAACCTTGTGACGGCAGATGCTACTGCAGAGAAGATCGAGTCGGTGAAACAAGAGACCGGCAAATTGCCAGTACTGGTGATGATGGACCACTTCGATTACCAGTACGCTAACGAGCACGATGTGAAAGGTATAGCAAAGGTCGCTCACCAGTATGATATTCCTTTCCTGTACAACGGAGCATATACCGTGGGGGTAATGCCGGTCGATGGAAAAGAGATAGGCGCTGATTTCGTGGTAGGTTCGGGTCACAAAAGCATGGCATCCCCTGCGCCATCCGGCGTGCTGGCAACGACCAGTGAATGGGCACCCAGGATATTCCGTACCACTCAGATGGTGGGTGATATCACCCAGCGCAAGTTCGGTGTAAAGGAGGTAGAGATGCTTGGCTGTACGTTGATGGGCTCGACATTGCTGGGCATGATGGCATCTTTTCCTGCCGTGAAGGAAAGGGTGAACCACTGGGAAGAAGAACTAAAGAGATCGAATTACTTCATCGATGGCTTACTTTCCATCGAAGGCAGTAACGTAGCTTCCGAGTACCCTCGTAAGCATACACTGTCCAAGGTCGATACCACGCACAGCTTTGATAATGTGGCTCAGCATCATAAACGCAGAGGATTCTTCCTTTCGGATGAACTTTCGGGCAGAGGCATAATCGGAGAATTCGCCGGAGCTACCCGTGTATGGAAACTGAACACATACGGACTTTCATGGGAAAAGGTCCGTTATCTTACAGATACGTTCCAGGATATAGCTGACAAATACGAACTTCAGGTAAAAAGGGGTTAATTATATGACAGAACAAAATTACAGGTTAGGAACACTTGCACTGCATGCCGGACAGAAACCGGACCCGACAACAGGAGCACGGGCTGTGCCGATATATCAGACAACGTCTTATGTTTTCCGTGACAGCGATCATGCTGCTGATCTTTTCGCCCTCAAGGAACTTGGCAACATATATACCAGGATCATGAACCCGACAACGGATGTGCTGGAACAGCGCATCGCTGCCATCGAAGGTGGCACGGGTGCACTTGCCGTTGCATCCGGCTCAGCGGCTATAACCTATACCCTGCTGGCTATCACGCAACCAGGTGACGAGATCCTATCCGGTAACAACCTTTACGGAGGCACATACGAACTGCTCAATTACACTTTCCCCAAGCTGGGCAGAAAAGCTGTTTTTGTGGATTCCTCTGACCCCGATGCTTTCAGAAAGGCCGTCAACGCAAGGACACGGGCCATCTACATTGAGTCTGTAGGCAATCCAAAACTGGATATCCCCGATTTCAGGGCTATCGCAGACATTGCCCACGGGGCCGGAGTGCCACTTGTTGTGGATAACACGACTGCTGTAGGACTTGTGCGGCCCATTGAGCATGGGGCTGATATCGTTGTACACTCCGCGACAAAGTTCATAGGAGGACATGGGACTTCCATCGGTGGTTCGATCGTGGATTCCGGCAAATTCTCCTGGGACAACGGTAAATTCCCGGAACTAACGGAACCCGACCCCAGTTATCATGGTCTTAGGTACTGGGACACCTTCTCCAGCTTTCCGGGACTTGGTAATGTCGCTTTCATATTCAAAGTAAGGCTGCAGCTGCTCAGGGATACTGGTGCTGCCATCTCGCCATTTAACTCTTTCCTGTTACTGCAGGGGCTTGAGACGTTGCATCTAAGGATACAGCGACACTCAGAGAATGCATCAAAAGTGGCAGAGTATCTATCGGTTCATCCCAAGGTATCATGGGTGAACTATCCGGGTCTGCCTGACCATCCAAGCCATGAGCTTGCATCCAGGTACCTCAAAGGAGGCTATGGTGCACTCATGGGATTTGGTGTAAAGGGTGGTGCAGAAGCTGGAAAACATTTCATCGACCAGCTTAAGCTGTTCTCACATCTTGCTAACATTGGTGATTCCAAGAGCCTTGTCATCCATCCGGCTACTACTACTCATCAGCAGCTGACCCCGGAAGAACAGATGGCTACAGGTGTCACGCCGGATTATATACGCCTCTCCATAGGTATCGAGGACATTGAAGATATCATCGCAGACCTTGAGCAGGCCCTTGAAAAGGTGTGAACATGCACAGGTCGGTGGGAATTACAAGAACAGAACACCTCACATTTGATGAGCCGCTGGTCCTTGAAAGTGGTGCATCCATCAGTCCTGTTACGATAGCCTATGAAACCTATGGCAGGCTTAACAGGGAGAAGAGCAATGCCATCCTTGTCTGTCATGCGTTTTCCGGGAATGCACATGCTGCCGGTTATCATGCAGGAGATGACCGGCCAGGATGGTGGGATACGATCATCGGTCCGGGAAAGGCACTGGATACGGATGATTATTATGTCATCTGTTCCAACATCCTCGGAGGTTGCAACGGGACAACAGGCTCGGCATCCATCGATCCCAAGACCGGAGAAAGATATGGTCTTTCTTTTCCTATTATCACCGTTGCTGACATGATCAACCTGCAGAAACGTCTTATTGATCACTTTGGTATACAACAGCTTCTGGCTGTGGTGGGAGGATCAATGGGTGGTATGCAGGCTTTACAGTGGTCTGTCTCCTATCCGGAAATGGTACGCAAGGTCGTTGCAATAGCGACAACCGCCAGATCAACTCCTCAGCAGATAGCTTTTAATGAAGTAGGCAGGCAGGCTATCATGGCCGATCCAAAGTGGAACAAAGGGGAATACTCCAACGGTACTATCCCGGAGCGCGGTCTGGCACTTGCGCGTATGATAGGGCATATTACCTATCTTTCAGACGATTCAATGCATAACAAATTTGGCCGTAACCTGCAGAACAAAGAGGCAATTGGATATGATTTCTCCACTGAGTTCCAGGTCCAAAGTTATCTGCACCATCAGGGAGAGTCGTTTACCAGGCGTTTCGATGCAAATTCCTATCTGTATATCACGAAAGCCATAGATTATTTTGATCTGAGTGTCAATGGTTCTCTGGCAGCGGGCTTTTCCAAAGCCGGATCTGCATTTCTGGTAATATCAGTATCTTCTGACTGGCTTTATCCGCCATATCAGTCCGAAGAGATCGTAAGTGCATTGACAGCCAATGATATCGAAGTGCAGTACTGTGAGATACGCTCGAACTATGGACATGATGCTTTCCTGCTGGAGTCCGGACAGTTGAACTATATGATCAGCCAGTTCCTTGACAGGTTGCTGGTCCGTGATGTGATGACGGATAGCCCTATCATCAATGAGCAGTCTTCTATGAACGATGCGGCCAGGATAATGATAGAGAATGGGGTGAACCATCTCCCCGTGGTAGGAAACAACGGCCAGCTTGCAGGTATCGTTACCTCCTGGGACATAGCCAAGGCTGTTGCCTGCGGATACCAGGATCTTGATCAGATCATTTCCAGGCAAGTATTTACTGCAATCCCGGAAGAAGCGATCGCTAAAGTCGCCAAACTGATGGAAGAAAAAGCCATTTCAGCTCTTCCTGTAGTTGATGAAAACAATCAGCTGGTAGGAATTGTTTCAAGTGACAGCCTGAGCACATTGCTGGGACGATGCACACAGCCAAAGAAACATTGATCAAAAAGAAAGTAAGAGCATGAAAGTCAGATTGCCTTCAGGCGAGATCCAAGAGATCGAGATAAGTTCTTTAAGGGTGGATAGCCTGCTGCATCAACTGGGGATCAACCAAAGTTCAGTGATCGTGGTAATGAACGAGCAGATCATTCCCGAAGATACGATATTGTACAATAAGGACGAACTGCAGTTAATACGGGTCGTTTACGGCGGGTGAAGAACAACTTTCTAGTTTAAAGAAAAAAAAGGCCATAGCCATCCATGGCCTCTAATTTAACTGCGCCGCGAGCTATTTAAGATCTTTAATACGTGATGTTCAGGGCCTTCGATGTTTGATGTGTAATATCCCACATCTTCAATATAGAACCCCAGCTCTTCAGCCTTATCATAGCACACTTGAGCTTCGTCATATCTGCCGAGTGCTTCAAGAACTACACCCTTGTTGTACCACGCAAGAGCATTCAGAGGATCAAGTTCTATACATTTATCATATGCCTGTATGGCTTCTTCATATCTGCCCAGTGCACCAAGTGCATATCCTTTTTCAAACCATGCATATGCATGATCAGGATCTAGCTCTATGGCTTTATCACATGCGTAGAGGGCTTCTTCATACCTGCCCAGTTCATTGAGAACATACGCTTTATCGGCCCATGCAAATGCATAGTTCGGGTCTAGCTCTATGGCCTTATCATATGCCTGTATGGCTTCTTCATATCTGCCCAGTGCATCAAGCGCATATCCTTTTTCAGCCCATGCATATGGAGAGTTCGGGTCCAGCTTTATGGCTTCATCACATGCCTGTATAGCTTCTTCATATCTGCCCAGTTCATTGAGGACATACGCTTTATCGGCCCATGCATATACATACCGTGGATCAAGCTCTATGGACCTATTGAATGCCTGGATCGCTTCTTCATATCTCTCAGCTAGCAAAAGGTCGTAACCTTTATCGTACCAATATTCGGCATTCTTGAGTTGGTCATTCCAGTGTCCCACAACCGGGATACCACCCTCTTGCCCCACGTTGATGATCTCAGTCCCGTATACCGTCTGGATCAGGAAACTATTACCTGTGGCGTTGTATACACCCACCTCAGTAATTCCATCTCCGTTCCAGTCACCCACAACAGGCTGCATGTCAGCAGGGCCGAATGTCAAGATATCTTCAGCATTCGCTGTGGTGTTCCACAGAGCCCACGTACCATTGGTATTGTATACGCCTACAGCATCTGCACCGTCGCCGTCCCAATCACCTACAACAGGTGTTGTACCAGGCCATCCGATCTCAATGAGAGCAGTTCTGTCATCTGTATGGATCAGGAAGCTATTATTTGTGGCGTTGTATACACCGACCTCGGTAATACCATCTCCGTCCCAGTCACCCACAACAGGCTGCATGTCAGCAGGGCCGAAAGTCACGTTATCTGCAACATGTGTAGTAGTGTTCCACAGAGCCCAGGTGCCATTGGTATTGTATACGCCTACAGCATCTGCACCGTCGCCGTCCCAATCACCCACAACAGGTGTTGTGCCAGGCCATCCGATCTCAACGAGCTCAGATCCTGGATCTGTCTGGATCAGGAAGCTATTATTTGTGGCGTTGTATACGCCAACCTCAGTAATACCATCCCCGTCCCAGTCACCCACAACAGGCTGCATGCCTGCAGGGCCGAATGTCAAGATATCTGCAACATATGTAGTAGTGTTCCACAGAGCCCAGGTGCCATCAGTATTGTATATGCCTACAGAGTCAGAAATTGTGTCCTTTTCATAAGGC
>NZ_MVQX01000016.1 GCF_002067275.1 Methanomethylovorans sp. PtaU1.Bin093
CTGAAAAATATATACCCTGCTGACATTAGTAGCCCTCCCGAGTTGTTCCAGTATTTCCTTGAAATCCTCTGAAGACAAGCCTATCTGCAGGAATTTGCTTGCAGCAATACTCACAGCTTCAAGAATGCGGATAACCTGTTCTTTTTCCATGTGTTCTGTAATATCTTTCAGGATACCAGATATGCCCAGAAAGGTACCATTTGCATCTTCCTGCCTTGAACATCTGCATTCGAACCAGAAGACATTTCCTTTTTTATCTTTGAGCCGCATGGCTATATCAGCTATTCCTCCATACATCTGAAGCTTAAGGTATTCTCTGGATGCATGATCCTTGTCTTCGGGAACAAAGATCTCAAAAATGTTGGTGTAGATGAGTTCTTCTTCCTTGAAGCCATATTTTCGTACGTGGTGGCTGATATACGTTATTGCACCTTTTTTATCAGTTTCAAAGATCATATCCAGAGAATTCTCAAAAAGAGCATGAGACCTGATGGCATTAAGAGAACGATCATTTATCGATAGCTTCTTTTCTGTAATATCCCTGCCAACTAAGAATACGCATAGAACCTTCTTATCCGAACCTTTTTCAGGGATCAGGCGCCATGACCAGTTCCTGATACCATTTCCAATAGGGAACTCCATCAGGATCTCATGTTCAGTATCCTTTCCTGTAAGAAATGCTTTTTGTATCTGATTTTTAAGGAGAGCACAGGCATGTATCGGAATACCTGTCTCTTGTAATTGCCTATCAACAAGGTCATGTGCCTGTATCCCAGCGGCTTTTTCCATTGCCTGATTAACGTACAGACATTTCATTTGCCCATCAAGCACACTTACCAGATCACAGGAGTTATCTACAACTACACGAAAATCCATTGGGACCAAATCCATGCTATCGGATCGCATTATTCCTTGATGAGCAAAGGAATGAATAATATTTTAATCTGGTGCAGGTTTTCTATGTGTCAGTCTTTAAGAAAAAAGGAAATAATGATACAGGTTTTTACAAAAGATCAGGGTCAGCCAACAACACTCATATCAGCTATCCGAAGTGAGGGTGTAACTGTTCCGCCCACTTGCCTCAGATCCCTGCCTGCACCATTTATATTCCTAAGGATATCGAAAACATTTCCTGCTAACATAAGCGATTTGATAGGTCTTGCAAGCTCTCCTTTCTCAATGGTGAAGGCATTCCTTGCTTCCACAGAGAAATCACCTGAAATGTAATTAGCAGTATGTGCTCCTATAACAGTATTAATATAGATCCCCTTATCTGTATCTTCGATCACATTGCTCTTTTCATATCCTATTATAAAATTGCGGATCCCTACGGAAGGAGGAGAGGAATAGGAATGCCTGGAAGCATTGCCTGTACTGCTTATGCCTTCCTTACCTGCAGTATAGTTGTCATAGAGATAGGACTTAAAAACGCCTTTTTCTATAATAGGGGTTGTCTGGGAAGGAACGCCTTCATCATCCGCCATGGCTGTTTCAAGGCCTCCTTCAAGTAGTCCATCGTCAATTATGGAGAGCTTCTCGCTGGCGATCATTTCACCTTTACGACCGATCAGACTGGACCGGCCTTTCTGGACATTGTCTGCATCAATGGCAGAGGAAAAGATGCCTGTCAGAAGATCTGCGACTGCAAAAGGATGCAGAATGATCTCTGTACGATGCGGTTCAATGGAAATGCCTTGCCTTGACATGGATGCAAGTTCAGAAGCAGCTTTTCCCAAATTGAAGAAATCAATGTCCATTTTTCTGGACATATCGTACTCATAGGCAGTTGTTGGTTCTTCCTGACCTGTTATAACATCTACGAACCCACTTATTGCAGTTCCTCTATCTTCTACCTCTATTCCATTACTATTTAATATCAAGCGTCGGCTTGCCACACGGGAAAAAGATCCCGCCGTTACTAGCACATCTGGCAAGGATGATGCTCCCTCCAGCATATTTGTGGACAACTCTATACATTCGTCAAGTTCCATATCTTTGATACGGGGATCGAACGTATCCTTGATCTCAGGATATTTACCATCAGTGGGGAAAGACCTCCATGCCGGATCCCTGCCTCTGATCCTGGCTGAGGAAACTGCGGTCCTTGCAGCTTCTTCCATCTTCGTGTCGATATTGGTGCTTGCGAACCCAACAGCACCGTTGACCACTGCACGAATTCCCATTCCCTGATTTATGTTCTCCTTAGAACCTTCGATCAGACCTTTACGGATATCTATACTGGTCACTTCGCTTTTGACCAGATAGACCTCAGCCTCATCAGCACCTGCTTTCAGAGCAGCACTTAGGGCTTTTCTTGCAGTATCGTACATTCAGGTACCCCCTACAACGGCCTTCGAGATACAAATGTGAGGTGATCCGTCGCTCACAGGTACCAGCTGTCCACCTTTTCCACATCTTCCGGAGTTCATTTTCAGATCATTGCCCACATGGGTCACATTATTGAGGATCTCAAGTGTCTTTCCGGAGAGAGATACATCTCTCATGAGGGTAGTGATCTCACCTCTTTCTATGAGATATGCCTTTTCTGCATTGAACTGGAATATACCTTCGCCAGTGTTGACCTGTCCGCCTCTGGAGCCAATAAGATACATGCCGTCACATATTTCCTCAAGCATTTCTTCAAAGGTGGAGTTGCCATTATCCAGATATGTATTGCTCATACGGACTATGGGCATGGAGTATCCCTGACACCTGCTGTGTCCAGGGTCACCCCCAAGCCTTGCTGAGGTTTCTCTGGAATGCAGGTAAGAGTTCAGTACGCCATCTTTTATGATAGTCGTTCTTTGTGATTGTGCCCCTTCATCATCAAATGGGAAGTAGCCATATTCATGAAGTGTAGGGTCATCCACTATAGTGATAAGGGGTGAGGCTATCTGTTTTCCAATCATATTATCAAGAATGGAACTTCCCTCAAGCACCAGATCGGCTTCTGATGCATGCCCTACAGCCTCATGTACGAACACTCCTGCCAGCTCCTGATCAAGTATCACAGGCATGTTCCCTCCCTTTGCAGGCTTGGCATGTATGAGCTGAAGTGCCTCGCTAGCTGCACTTGTTGCAAGCTCAAGAGCATTATTCTCATCGAATATTTCATACCCTTTGACACCGAACTTGCTTTCCCTTCCTGCCTGGTAGATGCCATTCTCTGAGGCTACTGCACTGACCGCAAATCCGGACCTTATAAGCTCGTACTCACAATCCAGGCCGTCAATGTTGTTATAACATACCTTGACTTCGGATTCAGAGTAGACAGCACTTGTGCTGCTGATCCCCTCAAGTTTTGCCCTTTTGCTCATTTCCTTGAGCAGTTCCACTTTTTCTTCAATGGATATATCCCGGGGATCTATCTTTATACGGGGGAGATCTTTCAATGTTGGTTTTCCGACGGGTGTGAGTTCCACTTTTTCTTTGGGATTTCGGGAATTCATGCTTACAGCAAGCTCAGAAGCAGCATTAAGTGCTTTCTTCTCATTGAAATAACCATCAGCTGAAGTAAAGCCCCATGAACCTCCGCACAGAGCACGTATGCCTCCGCCCCGTGTATAGTTCACAGATATCTCTTCAACATTTCCATTATCAATAATAATGGACGTAGTAGTGGCATCTACCACTCTTACGTCGTAAAAGTCAACATTTTTCATGTGGGTCATATTAAAACCAATATCCTCTTATGTGGGAACCACTTCAGGAATATCGAGGTTGAGCTTAAGGTTCGTCAGTTTCGAAAGCTTCTCCACTATTCTCTTTTTATCGACTCCCACAAGACTGTGCTCCATAACTTCTATAATGTTCGTTACTGGCACTATCTCGATCTTACCCTTATAGGCTTCTTCGATAAGCACATCATCCTCATTGGATTTGGGGATTATTACTTTCTTTATGCCTGCCAGGGCCGCAGCCTCTATCTTGTAGGTGGCACCACCGATGGGCAATACATCCCCCCTCACAGAGAGAGAACCGGTCATTGCCACAGACTGGTCCACAGGTATGTTCTCAAGTGCAGAGATCACAGCTGTAGCTATGGATATGGATGCACTGTCACCTTCCACACCTTCATAGGTCCCTATGAACTGTATGTGGATATCATGGTTTGCTGTATCCTTTCCGGTGATGTTCTTTATCACGGCAGATACATTTTGGACAGCTTCTTTCGCGATATCCTTAAGCATGCCGGTCGCAACCACACGTCCTTCTGAACTTGATTGAGCTGGTGTCACTTCGGCCATTATAGGCAATACTATGCCAGAGTCTCCCCCCATTACGGCGAGACCGTTGACCCTTCCCACAGCTGAACCATTCTTCTGGAACAGCTGATAATCTTTACGTCTTTCAAGATAACTATCTGCCAGTTGTTGTTCAATGGAGCGGGCCATCTTCTTTGCAGCAAGCACATGTTTATCGGTGGTTACTGGTGCGTTCTCAGCATGAGCAATATCTCCTGCTACTCTAACAAGACCTCCAAGATCCCTTAGCTTCAAGGTCAAATGACCCTTTCGTCCAGCTCTGCGCCTGGCCTCCCTGATCACCTCATTGACCGCAGACCGGTCAAAAGGAGGTATATGTCCATCACGCATTACTTCCTGTGCCACGAAACGCACCAGGTTCCTGCGGTTCTCTAGAGTGTCTTCCATGGAGTCACGCATGAATATCTCGTAGCCATACCCTTTGATCCTTGATCTGAGCGCAGGATGCATTTTCTCCACTGCATCGAGATTACCTGCAGCCACCATGATAAAATCACATGGTACAGGCTCTGTCTTTACAAGGGCACCGGAACTGCGTTCTGATTGTCCTGTGATGGCATATTCTTTTTCCTGAAGGGCCGTCAGCATGCTCTGTTGAGATTCAAGGCTGAGGGTATTTATCTCATCGATGAACAGAACACCTTTGTGTGATTTGTGTATATCGCCGCTCTCAACCCTGTCATGTGCAGGAGTTTCAAGTCCTCCTGACTGGAAGGGATCGTGGCGCACATCACCAAGGAGTGCTCCTGCATGGGTGCCCGTTGCATCGATATAAGGAGCATGCTCTTTGTTGTAATTATTAACAATAAGCTTGGGTATCATCATCTCTTCTTTTGGCAGCAACTGGCGCGTAAGCAGGAGTATCATAATAGCTGCTATGATCCCCCACAGCAGTTGGTCCACATAGAAAGAATATATGATAATGCCAAAGACCAGTATCATCATCAGCATGTTCCTGGATTGGGACTTTTTCTGCGCTTCCAGTTTATGGGCCATGACTATTTCTCTGCCCTTGCCAGCAGGTACAGTCCTTATCTTGGGATTGTTCTGATCCTCAAGATTCGGATAAGCAAGGATGTCCTGCAGCTCTTCTTTGGGTAAAAGTTCTGCCATAGCCTTTGCCAGCAAAGACTTACCAGTGCCTGGGGTCCCTATCATCATTACATGCCGGCGCTGGCTTGCTGCTTTCCTGACCACTTCCACAGCATGCTCCTGCCCGATGATCTGATCGATCAACAGTTTAGGGACATCTATGGAGTTCGTAGTGTTGAAATCGAGATCATAAAGTTCGTTTTGATCAATAGTAGTCATCTCTGTATCCATGATTTGCTCACAGTTATGATTTTGTTGTCAACCTGAATATTCCTTGTTTTTATTGATTTTGCATATAAGGTGCACATATAAAATAAATGTATCACTTTATATTGCAAAACTATATGAATATTAAGGCGGATATGCAGAAAGCGTTTAGAAAATGAAACCCATTATTCATATACTTATTGCTTTCATGTTTGTAATGATCCTTGTTTCATTACCGGCGACCGCCGCGACGGAAAATTCCCAATATATCCATTACAAGCATATGACAATGAAATTCAGTGGAAATAATGCCACTGTTACTCTTTCCTTTGAGCTAGATGCATTTGTGCAGGCTTACACATTATTGATGGGTAGCCATAATCTGGAAGGGGATATAAGGAAAATGTTCTCTGACTTCGACGAAGTAACAGTTTCAGAGATAGGTAAAGACTATGCTATTATCAGGATCGGCAATGTTTCACATTTAAGCAATGGGTATTACCTGCATGATTCCAGAGAGTTGGGTTCAAGTGTTGACGTGCTCACCATGGTCTATCCAAGTGGTGCAACTAAGCAGAAATCTAATGCAAAGGAAACATCGAATATATTCTATTAAACTCCTCACTTTTAAGTATCATCTCTTTCTCTAAGCAAACCCTGTATCCAGTTCCTGATATCATCACAGCAGCTACTGGATGATGGTAATGTTTCTCTCCCCAGATTGCCGGAGATGCCAGTGAATCACACTCTCTGCCATAATTAAATAGATACGAAAGTTTCAAAACTAAATGTGCAAAGCAATGTATTTTTCAGATGATCTCAAAATTTTACTATATCATGAGGCTATACCCGGTGAACTATATATAAGAAATGCACTTTGAACAGGTAGATAGCCTTTTTTGATTTTGTGGAACAAAAGGTTTATCTGCTATGACAATGTATGGGTGGTGCCGATAAGGGCTCGTGGTCTAGTTGGTTATGACGTCGCCTTGACATGGCGGAGGTCCTGAGTTCGACTCTCAGCGGGCCCATCAGCAAAACAAAGAACAGTTAAGTTTAAATTGGAAAACAGCATTAAGGTGCTATGTTGCTCCCCATAAAGCCCAGGTAGCTCAGTCTGGGAGAGCGCTGCCCTGAAGAGGCAGTTGTCCCCGGTTCAAATCCGGGTCTGGGCACCAAACAATGCACATCAGTAGTGTAGCGGTTATCACCTGGCGTTGCCAACGCTAGAACCCGGGTTCGAATCCCGGCTGATGTATTCTATATTTTTTTGTTTTTGTTATTTTTAATTGATACTATATCTTATTATAAGAACCACTCATCTAAATAAGTTCTAGATAAATAAATAAAAATAAGGTAGTTTTTAAGATTTCATATATGGGTCAAATAATATAATCCACAACTATTCTATCTTCCTTGATCTTGCCCACGATCTCGGCAACTTTGACATGTTCAGGATGTTTCTGATATGTTACCAGCGCTTTTTCATCCCTGAACTCGGAGTATAACACTACATCAAAGGCAGCTTCAGAAGGAATTACATTCATTCCGACCTCTATATGTTCGATCTCCTGTATCTTTTCTTTTAATCCTTCAAGCATAAACTTCATCATTTTGGCATTCTCTGCCTTTGTTCTTCCTTCCGCACGATCTTTGAGCTTCCACATAACGATATGTTTTAACATTGCCATCCCTGTTCTCTTCAGTTATTACAGAGCCTGCCAGGATCCAGCCACAGGTCGTAGCAACCGGCGGCTATCTTCTCAGGCCTGATATCTTTTCGGTTAATTTAAAGCGTTTCAGGAATTCATATATCTCTTCATCGGTCCTTATAACATATAGGTAATACAAAGCAATGAACGATCCCGCTATCCCCACGATCAGATATTCGTTGGTCCCAACATATTTAAGGATAAAAAGGATCGCTCCTACCGGTAAGAATAGTAGCAGCTTGGATAGAACTATGTGTCTTACATGGGACATTTTAACCCCGGAATAAGATAACATCTTGTAGCACAAATATCCGTATACAACGGTTCCAGACAGCGCAAAAAGGACCAGGGCTATTCTTGCACTGCCCATCATCCCTCCGATGACCAGAGATAATAATCTAGTTATGAAATTGAAGATATTGAATTGCAGGCCGAATTGCTGTTTTTCCATGACCACATATATTGAACTAAGTGGTGAGGATATGAACCACACAAAAGCCCATATGCTCAGGATCTGAGCGTAAACACCGGCTTCAGCCCATGAGCTACCGAATATGACGCTGAATACATCACTTCCTACAAATGTAAGTGTCAATATCGGGAACAATCCGATTATTACAAGCAGTTTGAAAACAGTTTCAACGAGGGCATCCAAGCTGCCCTGAGAATTGGCTACAGATGCCCTCTGGAAGAAAACCTGGCTAAGAGAACTGCCTATAAAGCTCATTGGAAGCTGTAGAATTCTAAAACCAATGGAATAGAATCCAACTACCGCCGGAGAAAAATAAAAAGCTAACAGGAATGCAGGAAGCTGCCAGGATATACTGTTCAACAGAGCTGACCATGTATCTATCAAAGGGAATTTCTTATACCTTTTCAGTCCCTGTAAGAATTTTTGCGGGTGAAGATTCGCTTTGATGAAGTTTTTATCGTCTTTCCAGATCTGTCCTCCCAGGACAAGGGTCGAAACAATGTTTCCCACCACAGTGCCAACTATGAGACCTCCACTTAGAGGGTATCGCAGGAAACCGGAAACTATCTGTGTTCCTGTTGTTGAAAGGGAACGCGAGACCTGAGCAAAAGAAAGTCTCTTAAAATGTTTTGTTCTGGAATTCCAGTAGTTCAAAGCCTGAAAGACCCCGTTGACAAAGATAATAATTGGTATCAGCCACAGAAAATCCGCAAGCTGTGGAGAGTTTAGCATCAAAACTATCTCGTTTTTAAAAAAGTATATCGGCAGAATGCTTACAGCAGTTATGATACAGACGATCGATAAGCTCAATCCCAGCAGATTTATCGCTTCTTTATCAGATTCCGGAAGCATTATCGAAAACTCATACCTCATACAGGCAATGATCCCGACGATCGTTGTAATTGAGATCAATAAGGCCCAGGTGCCAAACTCCTCAGGAGTGTACAGCCTGGTTAGCACAGGAGATGCCAGTATAGTAACGATCTGGGCAAAGGTCGTTCCTCCGACAAGGGTCAATACATCAGATGCAAAATTTGTTTTCTTTTTAACCGGTGAAGAATCGTTATTATGACTCTGGTTAGAACTTTTCATGAGGAGGACCCAACAGTATTACTTTTTCAGGATTGATTGGTAGATTTGATTTACTCTTATAATTGATCAAAGATCATCACATTCAAATATAGTTTAACAACAGCCGAGCCCCATAAAGGCTTTTTCTATTAATATACCTATCTATAAAACACTACCACTTATTGATGGGTAGCAAGCAGATATTTTCCAATGATCAGGTAATGAAATGTTTTAAAATTAAACCGGGAAAAAAAGAATAGCTGTTAAATAAAACTCCAACTATCCTTATTTTATTTTCTTTTCAGGGATCTGTACTTCCGTTAACAAGTCCTTTTCAGGCATCTCTTCAGGATCGTTGATATACAGAATACGCCATTCGCCTGCTTGTCCCCCTAATAGAGCTTAAGATGGGATAAAGGGTCTTTATTTGCCACGGGGCAGACTTTTGATCTTAACCTTTGCTCTCATTACCTTTACTTTTCTCATATTGATCACCTCTCTTTAATTAGTACCATTCCTCTTTAATTATTGTATTCTTTTTATTTATATTCAATTATCTTTATGTTCAAAAGGAGCAGTTGTGCTATCTCACACGCATGCTTCTTTCCTGGAGTTCACAGGATGATCTTTATCAGGCTTACTGCTCTCAATATTTTTAATGAAGTTTAGAAGTTTCTCCCTGTTGAACATCCCTTTGTGCATGATACTGAACACATTTTCATTCAATGAGCTCATATCAGTTGGATCAAGGTCCTTTGCAGTGCAGATGATGATAGGAATATCAATAGTTTCAGTGGAGGCCTTTAGCGCTGTTATGACATCAAAGCCACTTATCTCCGGCATCATGAGGTCCAATAATATAACGTCCGGATGTTGTTCAAATGCAATATCGATGGCCTCCTGTCCTCCATAAGCCGGAAGCACATTGATCCCTTCTTCAGCCAGCATAGATGCTATCAGCTCGACTGCATTTCTCTCATCATCTACAACAAGGACACTCAAAACAGCTTTTGAGCTTTCGTCTTTGAACCTTTCAAGTGCAGCAAATAATCTCTCCTTTTGAACAGGTTTGACAAAATGTTCAACGGATCTCCATATTACACCAAGTTCACTCTTTTCGATCACAGAAGCGATTATTACAGGAATATTATGGGTTTGCTTGTTATCTTTTAAGTGCTTCAGCACTTCCCATCCATCCATACCTGGCATCATAATGTCGAGGATAATAGCAAAAGGTTTCATTTTTCCTGCAAGTTCAAGGGCCTCTTTGCCATTCTTTGCAGAAGCTACACGATATCCTTCATCTCTCAATGTTACTTCAAGGAGTTCTCTTGAAAGTGTGTCATCCTCTACAACAAGTATTAGAGGCCCATCGACCTTTGAAGAAGCGTGCTCCAGTGTTTGTGAACGCTGCGTATTGGTCTTGGTAACTTGTTGTATTGTTTCTGCAGGTGCACTGATCTCCTGTTCAATGGCAGTTCTTTCTTCTGATATAGGTCTCAATGGTAATTCAAAAGTGAATTTAGTTCCTTTTCCCAATTCACTTTCAACCCATATACTTCCATTTTGGATTTCTACGAATCTTTTGACCAGAGAAAGTCCAAGACCTGTACCCTCATGTTTACGGGTTGTGGCAGAGTCCAGCTGTACAAAAGGCTGGAATAACTTACTTTTATCTTCTTCAGATATTCCAATACCCGTATCTTCAACACTGAATCGGGCTTTATCAAGGGCTTTGGTCGCAGAGATAGTGATCTTCCCACCAGGATGGGTGAACTTGATGGCGTTGCTTACAAGATTGAAAAGTATCTGTTTGAACCTTAATCGGTCTGCATATATTATTTCCAAACTCTCATCCTTAATGAATTCAATTTTGATCCCTTTCTTATCCGCAAGAGGAGAAACTAATTGTTTTACTTCATCGATAGTGGTATATACACCGAACAGTTCACAGTGCATATCCATTTTACCTGCTTCGATCTTGGAGAGGTCAAGTATGTTGTTTATCAAGGACAGCAGATGTTTTCCGCTTGCTGAGATGTTGCCCACGTATTTCTTTTGCTTATCAGGGTCCACAACAGCTCCATCAAGTATCATGTCAGAGAAGCCTATGATCGAGTTCAATGGTGTCCTGAGTTCGTGGCTCATAGTTGCAAGGAAATCGCTTTTGGCACGATTGGCAGCCTCTGCAGTGATCTTCGCATCTATCAGAGCCTCTTCAGCTTCCTTTATCCGGGCCATATCAACGAAGCTTTCGACAAAGTACATTTTATCAAAAAGATGAACAGGTACAACGGATCTAAATATAGGGATCTCTTTTCCATCGGCATTTATCAATATACTTTCGCATTTATTTATGGTCATTCCTTGGTAGAGAAAAGCATCTACTCCTTTTTTCAATGGAGGAATGAAGTCGCTATAGGCACTGCCCACAATATTTTCTTTAGGCAGACCTATGATTTCTGTAGCTGTCGGATTAACATCGGTGATGATCTGAGTTTCAGCATCTATCAGAAGAGTGCCACAGATTATGCTTGAAAGCACGGTTTCCATTCTTTTCTTGTTCTCATTTTCAGCCTGCTGGAACTCGAGCTCATTGTTCTCAAGTGACTCAAGCATATAATTGATGTTATTAGCAAGATCCTTAAGTTCATCATCGCCGTCCATATCCACACGAGAGGAAAGTGATCCCTTTTTCGTGATATCTGTCAGGTTCTTGCTAAGGAAGGATAATCTATCTAGAAGTAGTCTATCTAATAATATCATTAGGACTATTCCACATAAGATCCCCATTATCAGAATTACAGCAAATACATATTTTAGAGTAGATCTACCTTGCTGGTAAGTATTCCTTTCCATATCTACATCTAAGATCAATACTGGATTCCCGTTAACATCACTCAATACAGTAGTTCCTACGATTGAAGTTTCATTTTGAGGATTTATGTACAGATTGTTATTCTCACCTAAAATAGAAGATAATTTTTCAGGGTCCACTGAGGCACTTTTTTCGTTGAACTTTTGTATATCAAGGGATAACTGAGTTTGTTCTTCAAGTTCCTCGATCACTGCAGTATCCAAGTACCTTGCAAATATGATCGTTCCAACTGTAGGTCCGTCCCCTGAATTTTTTTTGATGGGGTTAGATGCAATGAGCAAGAGACCTTCGGGTGAATTGATTATACCGGTTATCTGTTTTTCAGAATGAGAGAAAAGGATGGCATTTGTACTGAAGTGATCAAGTATTGAAGATGAAATGTTTTTTTCTTCACCACTTTCTATGTCTACTCCGGTAGCATAATAGAGTTTATTCGATGAATCATAGAATAGCATCATATTTGTACCAAGGTTTGCTAAAATCGATGGGAAAAGCGTTTCATTGATATAACCTTCATTTTCACCCTGTACAAAATAGAAAGTATCAGCCCATACTCCATAATCATATGCGTTAGAGCCTAACTTCTGTATCTTCGCGTCTAATGCATTTGATGCACGTGCTACATTAGTGGAGACCTCATTCTCTTCAAGCCGGGAAAAACTTATTTCAACTATTTGTTCAGTAGCTAAAAACAAAAATGCAAACAGGATGATGAACGTGACTCCAAGGAGCAGCATCGTCTTATTTCTTATCTTCATAGGTCATGCACCTTTATTTTAGATATGCTTGCACTGTTCCCAGGAAATTGGAGACATCTATAGTTTTTGATATATAACCTAGGCAACCAGCATCAATGAATTCCTGTTCATCTCCTTGTATGGCATGTGCAGTTAAAGCGGCAACAGATTTGTGCCGTTGAGTTGGATTTTCCTTTATGTTCTTCATACACATGCTTCTTTCGTGCAGTGCTTTGGATGATCTTTATCAACAGTCCTGTCCTCCACAGTTTTGATAAGATCTATGAGCTTGTCCTTGGTTAACATACCTTTGTGCACGATGCAGGCTACATTCCCAGCCAAAGATTTTTTGTCATCCGAGTCAAGATCCTTTGCAGTGCAGATTATGACTGGAATGTCAATTGTTTCGGGACTGGACTTGAGAGCTTTTATGACATCAAAGCCACTAACTTCCGGCATCATAAGGTCAAGCACGATCACGTCCGGGTGTTTATTGAATGCAGTATCTATTGCCTCTTGTCCTCCATAAGCCATCAGCACATCGAATTCTTTTCCTCTTAGCATTGCATCCATTAGTTCCACTGTGCTTCTTTCATCATCTACAACCAGCACGCTGAGTGATGACCTTGATAGGTTTGCTTTTATTTTGTTCAATGTTCCAAGCAATTCTTCCTTCTGGATGGGCTTTATGAAATGCTCCACAGCTCCCCACACAATACTGGTCTTTCTATCTTCCATCATGGAAGTTATTATTACGGGAATATCATGGGTTTGGTCTTTCTCTTTCAATTGTCTCAACACATCCCAGCCATCCATACCCGGCATCATGATGTCAAGAGTGATAGCAAAGGGTTTCAGCTTGTTGGCAATCTCAAGAGCTGTTTTCCCGTTAGCTGCAGTTGCCACTCTATAACCTTCATGTACCAATGTGACCTCAAGCAGTTCCCTGGAAGCATCATCATCCTCCACGACAAGTATAAGTGGTTCATCACCTCTGGCATATGGAGGCTCCATTATCTTAGGAGCAGGTATTTTGGATTCGGCATTGGATTGTGAGAGAGTGGGTTCAGGAGCATTGGCCATGCTTTTTATCTCAGAGCGAACAGGCACCGCTTCCGCACGCACTGCCTCTGCAGTTGCTTCAGCGTTCGTGTTTTGCTGTAGCGGCAATTCAAATGTAAAAGATGTCCCTTTTCCCAGTTCGCTCTCGAACCATATACGCCCATGATGCAGCTCAACGAATTGTTTTACCAGGGAAAGCCCAAGGCCTGTTCCTTCATATTTACGGTTTGCAGCAGAATCCAGCTGCATGAATGGCTGGAAGAGCTTGCTCTTGTTCTCTTCAGAGATCCCTATGCCTGTATCCGTTACAGTGAACTGTGCCATACTGTCAGTCATATGTGCGGAGATAGTTATCTTTCCGGCCTGAGGGGTGAACTTGATGGCATTGCTCGCAAGATTGAAAAGTATCTGCTTGAACCTGATCCTGTCAGCATAGATCTTATCAAGGCGTTCATCCCTAATGAACTCCAATTTGATCCCTTTCTTATCTGCAAGCGGAGATACAAGCTGCTTTACTTCATCAATAGTACAATAGGCACTGAATAGTTCATAGTTCAACTCCATTTTCCCTGCTTCTATCTTGGAAAGGTCAAGTACGTTGTTTATGAGGGACAGCAAATGTTTTCCGCTCGTAGAGATATTTCCCAAGAACTTCTTTTGCATGTCAGCCACCTCTCCAACACTGCCACCCATCATCAGATCAGAGAAACCTATGATGGCATTAAGAGGTGTGCGCAGTTCATGGCTCATGGTGGCAAGGAATTCGCTCTTCGCACGATTGGCCGTCTCTGCGGCTACCTTGGACTCGATAAGGCTCTTTTCAGCTTCCTTCATTGTGGTCATGTCCACGAAACTCTCGACAAGATAATTTTTATCGGCAACTGTAACCGTTATTGCAGATTTAAGGATAGGTATCTTAGTACCGTCCTTGTTGATCAATACTTGTTCAGACCGATCAACTGTCGATCCAAGGTCAGTGATGGGACACTGCCCCGTGTGTGCAGGGCAGATAAAATCATGGCATATATTGCCTACTATTTTCTCTTTAGGCAGGCCGATGAGCTCCTCAGCAATAGGGTTCACATCGACTATCTGATGTGTCTGTACATCGACAAGAACAACCCCGCTGATGATATTGGAAAGTACGGTCTCCAGTCTCTGCTTGCTTTCCTGTTCCAGCGTCTGGACTTTCACGCTGTCCGTAATGTCAGTGGTACAGTACACTCTGCCTATGATCTTTTCTTTGTGGATGATAGAACCAACGTACCAATCATAAGTATCCCCATTTTTGATATTAAGGGTTATACGTTCTTTATTCGAAGTATTTTGGAGTTGTTCGAGGCTTATGTTGTTTTCCTCATAGTCCTTTGTTCTTGAAACGATATGCTCCAGCACTTTT
>NZ_MVQX01000017.1 GCF_002067275.1 Methanomethylovorans sp. PtaU1.Bin093
GTCTTTCCATTGAACTTTATAGGCTTTACTGCTTTTGGATGAATGGCCTTGAAGAGTTCCCATCTGGCATACTTCAGTAACAACAACACCCGTACTGCTTTTGGACCACCTGCAGTTGACCCGGCACATCCTCCGATGAACATTACAAGTAACAGCACAATCCTTGAAGAATCGGGCCACAAATTGAAATCCGTACTGGCGAAACCCGTGGTTGTAAGGAGAGATACTACCTGGAACACGGAATAACGTAAACAGGTAAGTGGATCTGCACCCGTGCCATACCTTAACGCAAGAATAAGTACAGCACTTGCCATTACAACGATAGCAGTATAGAACTTGAATTCTTCATCCCTGAACAGAATTTTGTGATCAGTGTATATTGTCCTGTACAGCAAGGCAAAGTTTGCTCCTGCTATGAACATAAAAACTATGATTATAGCTTCTATTAAAGGACTATCAAAAGCCGCAATACCCAGACCATAAGGAGAAAAACCTCCAGTCGCCATTGTGGTGAACGTATGTGTAACAGAATCATAGGTTGACATCCCAGCCTGATGTAATGCAGCGATCTGTAAGGCCGATAGCACTACATATACCATCCAGAGGATCTTAGCTGTATCTCTGATCCTGGGTTTTATCTTGTCCTCTGTAGGGCCGGGAGCTTCAGCACGGATAAGCTGCCTGCCTGCAATAGCTAATTTAGGAAGGATTGCAACGAACAAGACAATGATACCCATTCCACCTATCCACTGGATAAAACTCCGCCAGAAAAGAATACTGCGTGAATGGCTTTCTATGTCATCAAGGATACTTGCACCAGTGGTAGTAAAACCAGACATGGTTTCAAAAAAAGCGTTAAGGGGAGATATACCTTCAACAATGAATGGGATGGCACCGAAAATCATAGCTGTTAACCAGCTGAGAGCCACAATAGCAAAAGCTTCCCTGAGCTTCCAGTCATCGTCTGACTTGTAGTGTGACCAGAGATATATGCCCACGATCTCCGTTAAGCCTATACCTACGAGAAAAGGAATTGGAGATTCATTATAATATAATGCCACAAGCAAGGGAACTACCATCATAAGTCCCAGAAAACGCAGGAGAGTTCCCAATACGCTCAGTATGACCTTTGAGTTCATGGACCACCTTTTACTTGAAAAGTTTTTCCACTGCCTCTATGGAAGAAGGAAGAGCGAATACCACTACCCTGTCATTTTCCTGGATCACCTGACTGCCACGAGGAACTATTGTCCTGCCATTATGCACGATCATACTTACAATGGCACCAGAGGGGAATTTTACATCACGCAATGGCTTGCCGACTATTTTTGACTTGCCTGAAGCCGTGTATTCGATTATCTCAGCTTTTTGCCCTTCGATGGTAGTGATGGACTCAATGCCTGTTCCCATGGTCAGTTTAAGCACCTCGTTGACAGTTGCTCCCCTGGGACTTACTGCACTGTCCACCCCGACCATTTCAAACAGAGAGATGTAATCAGACCTGTCCGACCTGGCAATCACCTTCTTAACTCCCAGTTTTTTAGCTATAAGGGAGCACAAGAGGTTCTTTTCGTCACTATCCGTGACGGAAACGACCACATCCATCTCATTGATACCCTCATCCTTCAGCAGATTGATATCTGTTCCGTCACCATGTAATACAAGAACCCCGGAAAGTTCGTCTGCGATCTCTTCACAACGGGTCTTGCGTGATTCTATTATCTTAATATCTGCCTCACTTTTACCGATGAGCTTCGCAAGATAAAAACCAACTACACCACCACCTATGATCATAACCTTACTACGTCTTCCAACGACCTCTCCCAGAAGGCCTCTTATGTCTTTCATTGCAGAAGGCTGACCTATCACTACTATGTGATCGTTCTCCAGGATAGAATCCTCACCATGAGGAATAATTACATCATCTTTCCGGAAAATCGCACTTATTATACAGCAATCAGTAAGATGAAGGTCCTTCATCATCTTATTGGCAAAATAGCTTCCTTTTGAAACCACCAGCTCCATCATTTCGACTTTGCCTTCTGCAAAGGATTCAGCATCAATGGCAGACGGTATTGCAAGTATCTGTGCGACCTCAGAGGCCATAGCAAGCTCAGGACATATCATCACATCGATCCCTATGCTAACACGCTTAGCTATTGGCTTATCGATGTAATCGGGATTGCTTACCCTTGCCAACGTCTTAAGTTTACTTTTATCTCCTACAAGAAGCTTGGAAGCCATGCATGCTACGATGTTGACCTCATCGGAACCAGTGACAGCCATCAGGATGTCAGTCCCTTTGATAAACTTGGACAATATAGATACATTCGCGCCATTACCCTGAATGACCTGGACATCCAGTTCATCAACTCGCTTACAGGCCTCTTCATCCTGTTCTATGACTATTACATCATTAGTGGAATACAGTGATTTTGCTATATGATAGCCTACTTCCCCTGCACCTATGATAACAGCTTTCATGAAATCCCTTCAGATAAATATTTCAACCCATATATAAAAGCGTACATCTGGAGGATAGGCATTTATGCCGATATTGGCTTTAAACATTGTTGAAAAAAACAGAAAAAAAATAGTTATGAAATTAAACAATTGTCCTGACTATGAGGTGAAAGCATCTTTCATTTTATCAAATATGCCTGAATGTTTATTTTTGCCACCTTTTTTGTCCAGTTCATCGAACTTCCGCAGTAACTCTTTCTGTTCTGAATTAAGGTTCTTAGGTGTCTGCACGATAACCTTTACAAGCTGGTCGCCTTCACCATTCCCATGTAAATGAGGCATACCTTTGCCTTTGAGCCTCAGAACAGAATGTGTCTGTGTCCCGGGTTTAATAGTCATTTTCACATTCCCATAGAGCGTAGGCACATGTACCTCATCACCCAAAGCCGCCTGTACAAATGAGATCGGCAGTTCGTAGAGTATATCATCTCCCAGACGTTCAAAGGTCTTATGAGGTTGCACATGCACCATGACATAAAGGTCTCCTGATGGTGCTCCCGGGCTTCCTGCTTCACCTTCCCCCCGGATCTTGAGCCGCAGGCCGTTATCGGCTCCTTTTGGCAGCTTTACAGAAAGTTTCTTTACTTTCTTGATCTTACCCGTACCTTTACATGCAGGACATGGGTCCTCTATTATCTGGCCATTGCCATGACATGTATTACAGACAGTTGTACTCATGAAACGCCCAAAGGGAGTATTACGTGCGCTGGTTATCTGCCCAGTGCCATGACATGTGGGACATGTTTTGGGGGTTGTGCCAGCCTTCGCGCCGGTTCCCCCACAGGTCTCACAGTTCTCGGCCCTTGGGACATTGATCGTAGTTTCCACACCATTGGCTGCTTCTTCCAGGGATATGGAAAGATCATAGCGCAGATCAGATCCTCTCATAGGAGCGTTGCGCCTACTTCTTCCACCACCGAAGATATCGCCTCCGAATCCTCCGAAGCCGCCTCCAAAGATGCTGGAGAGGATATCACCCAGATCCTCAAAGCCTCTGAAATCAGCACCACGGAAAATGTCTTCCTGTGAATAGCGCCCATCTATACCAGCGTGACCAAACTTATCATACTGGGCTCTCTTTTCTTCATCAGAGAGTACAGCATATGCTTCTGAGATCTCCTTGAACTTCTCCTCGGCATCCGAAGCCTTATTTTTGTCCGGATGGTATTGCATCGCAAGCTTCCTGTATGCCTTTTTTATTTCGGCTTCAGTAGACTCCTTGGAAACCCCAAGGATCTCATAATAATCACGTGTAGTGGACATGAAAGACCCTGTATGTCAGTATAAAATAAATAAGGTACGTTCGGATAGAACGTACCTTTATGCCTGAAACTGTTTAATTCTTACCGTCATCAACTATTTCATAGTCAGCATCTTCTACTGTATCATCGCCGGAACCCGACTTTGCAGAAGCCCCTGCCCCTGAAGCAGCTTCCTGCTGTGCTTTCTGATACATAGCAGCTGAAACATCATAGATGGCAGTCTGAAGAGCTTCGGTCCTGGACTTGATGGTCTCAATATCATCTTTCTGAAGAGCATCTTTCAGATCGGAGATGGCACTTTCCACTTTTGACTTCTGGTCTGCAGTTACAGAGTCACCC
>NZ_MVQX01000018.1 GCF_002067275.1 Methanomethylovorans sp. PtaU1.Bin093
AAGTTCCTTATCTGTGGCATTGTATGCTTTTTCGATCTCTTCCCGGGATACCTCGATGGCATCGATCTTTGCACCATCAAAACGCTGTGTATATTTCCTGAGGGCCATATCTCCCTCAATGCGGACATCCGCAAGGATCGAGGAAACAGTGTCACTTACATTTGCCAGCTCGCCTCCGCGTTCAATGAGAACCCGTATTTCCTTTTCAGGAAGCTCTGATAATTTTCCGTAAAGCATCATACATCTCCTTATTAAACTATGGTCTAATCCTCAAAATCGTTGAAGGTCCTCTGTAGTCTTTCAATCGGCCTGTACACTTCGTCTGCAGAGTCGATACTATTTTGTTCCCCCACCCGGTGTGAACCCATGATATTGTTCATTATCTTCTCTGCTGTCCTTGGCCCGATCAATTTAGCTATTCTTTCAACACCAGCGCTCTTCAATGCTTCCACTGACGTAAGACCGGCATCATACAACTTGCGGGCACGCACCCTGCCCACATCACGAATGCTTACCAGTTCAAGCAATTGACCATTAGCTCCATATTGGATGCGTTTTTCCAGTTCATAGGCGTTTTCCACTCCCTGGAGACCCATGGTTTCCGCAAGCCTGGCTGTGGCGTGCATAAGCCATTGCGCCATATCGGCAAAAGCATGTATATCGCCTTCACCAATGTTAAACTGCATTGTGATTTCGTCCATGGGGACCTCATCTATCCATTTCATCATCAGCAAAGCGGTTTTCACTTCTCCGAGGAACCATTCATACTCTATGGCCTTGAAAGGACTGGGCATCCTGGCAAACTCTTCCTTATGGACCATTGCAAACTCATTGATCATTGTGTAATCGGAACTGCGCATGTAAAGCTGCTTCATGTCAGGTGTGCTGCATATAAGATGCATTAAGGTAAGGTCTGTGAGTTTGCCGGCTTTCTCTAAACCTTCCAGTATGATGGCAGCAGAGAGTGGATCAACGTATAGCATGGAAACAAGTTTTCCAAGTTTTGTAGCCCGCAGCCTGTCTTCGTTCTGCAGCATACCATGTTCCAGCAGGAATGATATGCTTTGTTCCACAAGTTCCTGCAGATCACGTGCCTCCTGCTGGTGTGCGAAAAAAGTTGCACTCATGAACTCCATGAGTCCCTCTTCACTGGAAGCGAAACCACTGACCACTGTGGAAAGGACATGGGTACGCAGTGCATTCTCTGTGCCAAGCTTGGACCAGATGTCTTCTGCTTTAGCATTGACATAATTCTCAAAAAGCGCTTCCATCTCTTCATATGAGCGGGCAATAAGCACAGATTCACCGTAAGGGTCAAGGTGAGGCCGGCCAGCCCTGCCTGCCATTTGTTTATACTCAAGGACAGGTATGGGCTGCATTCCGAAATTGGAATCATATCTCTTGTAGCTGCGGATGACAACTCTGCGTGCAGGCAGGTTCAGTCCTGCTGCAAGGGTAGGCGTGCTGCATATGACTTTGATTGCGTTCTCCCTGAAACCATCTTCTACAAGTCTGCGATGAGCTGAGTTAAGTCCGGCGTGATGGAAAGCCACACCATTTCTGACACATTGGGCAAGCACTCTGGAAGCTTCTGTTTCCGACGCTTCTATTATCGCGTCTACGATCTTGTCAAGGGCACTGCGCTCTTGTTTGCTGAGCACTTTCTCAACGTGTCTGCCCAGTTTCTTTGCAAAGCCCACACAGTTCTTACGGCTGCTTTCGAATACAAGGCACTGTCCTCCTTCCTCCAATGTTCCCATCACGATATTGACACCATCGTCCGAGGATGTGATCTCAACAGCTTTCTGAGAGCCTTCGAAATTTATTGCATCAGCATAGTATACTCCTTCGCGCAGATCGGTGGGTCTCCATTCGCTGAGTACCAGTCCTCCTTTCAACCAATCTGCTATTTCCTGTGCATTGCCCACGGTTGCAGATAATGCGATGATCTGAGCTCGAGGATTAAGCTTCCTCAATTTAGCAATGGTGACTTCCAGAGTAGGGCCCCTGTTAGCTGAATCCAGCAGGTGCACCTCATCCACCACTATCACAGTGATGTCCTGCATCCAGGAAGTCTCATTGCGCAGCAGAGAATCTGTTTTTTCTGAAGTGGCGACTATAATATCATTAGAGCCAAGCCATTCATCCCTTGCCTCAAAATCCCCGGTGGATATGCCGGTTTTGATACCAATCTGTCTGAACTTTAAAAAACGGTCCATCTTTTCAGATGCTAATGCCCTTAAAGGCACAATATATAGTGCTTTTCCACCGTTTGTGATGGAGCTCAGCATTGCAAGCTCGGCTATGAGGGTCTTCCCGGAGGCCGTGGGTATGGCAGCGACTATGTTCTTTCCTTCAAGGAGGCCTTTTGCGATCGCTTCATCTTGAGGAGGATACAATTGTTCAATTCCGGAGTCCAGGTAAAAGCCAATGACCTTTTCCGGCAGGCTGATTTCTTTGATCTGCATGAGGGACCATGTGAAAGATGGTCTGATGTCTAATAAAAGTTGCTTCTTTGAAATGGCCTGTATATCGAGGGATCAACTTATATTGATCAGTTATCAGTAATTATAAGGAAGCTTCAGAATTAACCGGAAACTGGATATATATGTCTGCTTTGGAATATATTTCATCTGCGTCTTCAATGTTATTATCAGGTCTGTATGAGTTCGTGCCTGCAGACCTTACAGAGATAATTTTTATTCTATTGGTTGCTGTCCTTACATTCGTTGCCGCAAAACTGTTAGACAGGCTCATGGATGCAGAATTGCGTACAATGAACAAAAAGATGAACATAGACCAGACGTCCTATAAACTTTTAAGACACATCAGTGTGGCAGTCGTCTATTTGATAGGCTTGGTCATTGTGATCTCCAGTATTCCTTTCCTGGAGAAGGTTTCACTTGCTCTGCTGGCAGGAGCAGGTTTTGCAGGTATCGTTGTGGGTCTTGCAGCTCAGAGCACTCTTGGTAATATTATAGCAGGTATCTCTCTTGCTGTATTCCGGCCATTCAGGGTTGGGGACAGAGTGAATGTAATGAACGAGTACGGCAAGATCACAGATATCACCCTTCGTCATACCGTTCTAAGGACATGGGACAACAGACGTGTGATAATTCCTAACAGTATCATTGGGGATGAGGCTATAATCAACTGGTCCATAGAGGACCCTACAGTTAACTGGCCACTTGATGTAGGTATAAGTTATGACTCTGATATCGATCTGGCTCGTAAGATCATTATAGAGGAGGCAAGGAGGCATGCCAATGTCATGACACATGTCGAACTTGTGAAATACGATCCAACTATCCAGAAAGATGAAGTCATCCAGGTGCTGGTGACCGAACTAGGCGACCATGCTGTGAACATGCGCCTGCTATTCTGGTGCGCTGACCGTAAATTGTGTTACACTACAGGGTGTGATATCAGGGAATCCATAAAGAAGCGATTCGATGCAGAAGGCGTGGAAATACCATTCCCATATCGTACTATTGTATACAAGAAAGACATGGGTCTAAATGCAAGGCTTCAGAATGAAACTCGTGAAAGCCCTTATCTTCACGCCTTGCAGGACAGTTAGTTAATGAAACGTTCCCTGAAAAAGGAAATTCTTCCTAAAAAAGCAGATATCTGAAAAAAGTATGGCCTGCCAGTATGGCAGGTCTTTTCTATGTTCCACAGCTTATTCATTGGTCAGCTTACCGCTGAAATACATGTCATAGGATGCCATGTCAAAGTGCCCATGGCCGCTCAGGTTGAACAGTATGGTTTTCTCTTCGCCGGTCTTCTTACATTTAAGGGCTTCATCTATAGCACATTTGATGGCATGGGCAGATTCAGGAGCAGGGGCTATTCCTTCACTGCGTGCAAAGGTTACAGCTGCATCGAAGATCTCTACCTGATGATAGGACCTTGCTTCCATCATGCCATCAGCTACCAGTTTACTGACTATTGGTGAAGCTCCATGGTATCTGAGACCGCCAGCGTGAATGGCAGGGGGTATGAACTCAGAGCCGAGCGTGTACATCTTAAGTAGTGGTGTCATCTGTGCCATGTCGCCAAAATCGTAGTCGAATTTGCCTTCTGTCAGGCTGGGGCATGCCGATGGTTCTACTGCAATGATCCTGGTATCTGTTTTACCGGCGATGTTGTCTTTGATGTATGGAAGACTCACTCCCGCAAGGTTACTCCCTCCTCCACAGCATCCGATGACTATATCAGGGTAGTCTTCGGTCTTTTCGAACTGTTTCTGTGTTTCAAGACCTACGATAGTCTGATGCAGGCATGTGTGGTTAAGGACACTGCCCAGAGCATATTTTGTGTTGTCGTTCAGGGCAGCCACTTCTATAGCCTCGCTTATGGCTATGCCCAGGCTTCCGCTGGTATCGGGGTATTTTTCAAGGATCATTCTTCCGAACTGTGTCTCAGGGCTTGGCGAAGGGACAACGTTCGCACCCCAGAGGTTGATCAGGGATTTCCTGTATGGTTTCTGATAGAAGCTGGAACGTACCATGAAAACTTTACACTCGATGTCGAAATAGTTGCATGAAAGCGATAGTGCGCTGCCCCACTGACCAGCACCGGTCTCGGTCGTGATCCTCTCTGTACCCTCTTTCATATTGTAGTACGCCTGGGCAATGGCGGTATTTGGCTTATGGCTGCCCGCGGGGCTTACACTTTCATTTTTATAGTATATCTTAGCAGGTGTGCCAAGCACCTTTTCGAGTCTGTGTGCCCTGTGCAGGGGTGATGGTCTCCAGAGTTTGTATATCTCAAGGATCTCCTGTGGGATATCGATATACCTATCAGGGCTCATTTCCTGTTTGATCAGCTCTTTTGCAAATATTGGCTCAAGTTCTGATGGCTTGATGGGTTCCCTGGTTGCAGGGTTGAGCGGAGGTGCAAGGGGTTCGGGAAAATCCGCAAGTATATTATACCAACGAGTTGGCATCTCGTTTTCGTCAAGTAGTATCTTTGTATGTTCCATGGTGATCCTCAGAAAAATGTATTAGTTTGTACAATAATGTACATGTAAATGGTTATATATATCATTTTTGGTTTTACCCCCAGTGCCCTCAAATGCATAACTAATCGAAACAGTAAAATATACTGTATAAATACTAACCTCCAGAATAGATCAGTCGAAATATAAACTTCACATGTTTATCTCACTAATACATCAGGTTGATCCGATGACGATACAAAGACCAAGAGGAACAAGGGATTTCCTTCCGCAAGAAATGGCCCGCAGAAGACATCTGGAGAACCAGCTAAGGCAGGTCGTTGGCAGATGGGGTTATCAAGAGGTAGTTACACCAACTTTTGAAAACCTGGAACTTTTTACAATGAAGTCAGGTGAAGGCATAGTAGGTGAACTATATAATTTCACGGATAAAGGAGATCGTGAGATGACACTGCGTCCTGAACTCACGGCACCTGTGATGAGGATGTTCGTAAATGAGATGCAGGCATTGCCACGTCCATTGAAACTGTTCTATTTCGAGAACTGTTTCAGGTATGAAAGGCCTCAGAAAGGCAGGTTCAGAGAGTTCTGGCAGTTCGGTGTGGAACTTATAGGTTCCGAGGGACCGGATGCGGATGCAGAGGTCATAGCCCTGGCAACTGCCATGCTTGAGGTTGCAGGTATCCAAGGTGATCTGCATGTAGGCTATCTGGGGATCATCCGTCATGTATTGAGTTCTCTGGAAGTTGAACAGCAAGGTAAGATCATGCGACTGGTGGACAAGAAAGATGATAAGGGACTGGACGATTATCTTGAGGGGATCAATGCGCCGATAGACCTGCGCATGAAACTCCTTGGACTTATTTCCCTTACAGGCGGTGAAGCTGTTTCCAAGGCCCGCAATCTGCTCGGTCCAATTCCTGAAATAGATGCTTTCCAGCGGATACTTACCCTTTTAGATGCATATAGCATTGATTATACCATTGATTTCGGAATTGCCAGAGGTCTTGATTACTATACGGGCATGGTCTTTGAGATATATGCCGAAGGCCTGGGTGCACAGAAACAGGTGTGTGGCGGCGGTTCATATAAACTGATCCAGCTTTTTGGAGGAGGAGATGTTCCATCCACTGGTTTTGGGCTGGGATTTGACAGGATCATGGAGATATATGACATTGGACCTGTACCGCAAAAGACCGTTGTCATGATCACCACGGAAAGCACGCGCATCAATGCTATCCCTGTAGCCAGCAAGCTAAGGGAGTATGTTCCCGTGTACCTGGATATCATGAACAGGACTTTCAAGGCTCAGCTATCCTATGCTAACAATATAGGCGCCCGTTATGCACTTATATTAGGTGACAGGGAAGTGGCTCAGGGTCTTTTCACTTTCAAAGATATGGAAAGCGGGGTTCAGGAATCCCTTACTCTGGAAGAGATCATTTTAAAGCTGACCGGTGAAAGCAATTGAGAAGTTCCGTTAATTTGCATTTTCTGGCAGCTGACACTACAGCTGCTGTTTCCTTACCCATGCGGTTTGTGGTGGCATCCATCCTGCTGATGGTGACCATGGCTCTGCTGGCCACGGCAGCTTCAGGTTTCCTTACTCATATGAAAATGAGCGGCCTCGAATCCCAGATGTCCCGGATGGATGCCACGGCTTCGATCTTATATGCGGGTGGTCCGGGCAGCAACCTGACAATGGAAATAGATATTCCCAGCGGATGTACCGTGGTCATGGGGTCCATGCCAGGGTCTGAAGCCGCGTGGCCTTATGATGCAAAGAATTACTTTATGGAATATGAAGGAAAGCATACAGTAAGGGAGTCCAGGGCTGCATATAGCAATGGATCAATGGATGGTGTGTCTTTCTTTGGTTCAGGTACTCATCGCGTATTCATGGAGACCACTGTTGACCCATCGACCGGGGTGCTGTTCGTCAGAGTATACGAATTGAAATGACAGGGAATAGAATAGATCAAAATGAAGCAGATGTCAGGTTTTCTCCGGGATGAACGGGCATGGGTGGATTTCGTTCTTTCAAAAACTGCGCTGATACTTGCAAGTGTGGTGGTCATTACTGCGATCTATCACTTTGCAGTAAGTATGGAGGAAGTGAGCCATCAGAGGGAACTGGATGTGTTATCCACAGAATTGCTATCTTATATCGATAAGGCTGGAAGCAGTCCGGATGAAGTGAATATCACCTATACCTTCAATGAAGAGCATCTTTCTCATTTTCAGGAACATTCGACAGATATTTTAATCTCCGGCGAGTATGTTGTCATTAATGCTGATGTTGATGGTAGGTCCCTCATCTCGGCGCAAACTCCTGCTTTCAGAGTATATCCGTATCCACCTTCCGTCCTCTATGATGACCTTAGGTCAGAATATGGTTCAAGCGGTACTATAACGGAACCCATAAGGGCAGAACCTGCGGATATGATCGGGTATTTAACATCAAGGACAGACGAGGTCAGTTTTAATGCCAGTGAACGAGTGTACATCCGAAAAACATTTATATATTTTACCGATGATATAAATGTGGAAAAGATAGGATATGTGCTGGTTTACCAATGACGACAGGGCTATACTTGAACCGCAGAACGATATTTTCGCTACGGCATTATTGGTTCTGGGTTTTGTGGTTTTTGCTTGTGTTGTATCAAAAACATATATTGCTCATCAGGAGGGTGCTTTCGCACTGGAGAATTATGAGCAGGCTTCTCTGATCGCGCAGAGCATTGCTCATTCCCAGATGCTTCAGGGCAGCAGACAGGATCTCATATCTGCTGAAAAGCTCGATGCTCTGGACGGTCCGCAAGCTGATCTTCATACTTTGAGCCTGTTCTTTGACAGTTTCTCTCCAAATGTAAACTTCCAGGTAGATATCTCAACGGAGAACGGTGAACATATCTGGCATATCCATAAACCTGCATCTTCATCTCCTTCCATGGGGCAGATAGCCGCCTCTGTACCTGTCACATTGGAACTCAATCCTATGCAGCAGGTTCCCGGCACATTGACCGTGAAGCTCTTCAAAGATAGATGGAACTCTTAAATGGATGATACAGCAATGCAGCTGAAAAACATAAACACCAGAAAAATGTTATACGACAGCAGAGCCTTTTCTTCGACCATTGATGTCATGTTCTTTCTGTTAATGGTATCTCTGTCAGCAGTAGTGCTGATGCCTGCAATGATTTCTTCAGGGCACAATGCAGCAGTTCAGGATGTCGCAGCATACAAGTTCGATGAACAGTTGCTACGGTCTCTTCTGAACAGCAGGGTGGAGGGTTTTGAATATACGGTGGTGCCATACGCTATGTCCGGCGTACTTGCTAACTCTCATGATAATTCAATGTCCATCTGCCAAGGCAGTGATATTTTTACAAAGGAACATGTAACCAGGACATTTGCTGACCTGATAGCAGAAGGAATGCTGTTATCACTGCGTGAAGAAGAGAACGGAACATACTTTTATCTGCACCCGTTCAGTGCCGGATATTCAGGAGCCACAGAAAATGTGCTTGAAGAGCATCTGAACAGAAGAACAGGTGGCAGATATAATTACAGGCTGGAGGCCAACTGGCAGCCGGTTCCAGGGTGCGGGCCTTCGGGTCAGATCATAGTAGGTGCTGTTCCCCCTGCCAAAGCTTTCAGGCAGAGTGCATTGGTATCTGTACCTTATAGTAATAGTGTGAGTTTGTCAGATATCTCTTCTCCGGCAGATGATCTTAACTTCAGTCGTGCACTCAGCTCTTCTCAAAAAGAGCATCAATTGCGCAATATGTTCTATCAATGTATGTCTTTGGCAGCTTCAAGTGCTTCGGCGTCCATAGTAGATATGTACTACCCGGAAGAAAACCTTAGGGATATATGCAGTGGACAGGCCAATGTTTTACTAATGGGTGATGCTTTTATGGGCTTACCTTCCTGTGAGGGAAATATCGGAAGGACCATGGCTATTGATATTCTTGGAAATGCTGTGAATGCAACATCAAATATGTGTTCAGACCCGCCACGTAATGTCACGATGCTAAGAGAAGATCATGTCACATTGGTTGGTAACCAGCTCAGGCAGAAGCACACAAATGAGATATATTCATATCTTTCAGACGTGCTGTCTGAGGAAATTAACACAACGGTGCAGGCTATGATACAGACGAATGACAGCATTACTTTGTTTGAGCTGAGGGATAAACAGCTACATTCCATCTCTATGCATGTGCGACCTCAGGCAGCCGAAGTAACCCTTGTGATATGGTAAGGTCCCTATCACAAATTTTATATGCTATGCTGTTTCATTTACCTCGCCTCGCCAAGGACAATTATAGGCTATCTCTCCATAATGTTCGCATAGCCTTTATTGAAATAAACGATAGCTACTTTATTTAGATCAAATACTTTATTTACGATTATTAGGAGGAATTCAATGGCAAAAATGCATACCCGGAGAAAAGGTCAATCCGGTTCTAAAAGGCCAATGCGCTCTGAAGCTCCCGCATGGTGCACTATGAGCACAGACGAAATTACAAAGATTGTGCTGGAAATGTGGAAGCAGGGCATGAGTACAAGCCTTATTGGCATGGTCCTCAGGGACAAATATGGAATGCCAGATGTAAAGCTTGCTACTGGAAAGAAGATCACTGCTATCCTTAAGGAAAACGATCAGAGACCACCAGTTCCAGAAGACCTGTACAACCTCATTGTAAAAGCAATAGGCCTCAGGAAGCATGTGGTCCACAATCATTCGGACAATCATAACATCCGTTCCCTGCACAACATTGAGTCCAAGATCAGAAGACTTGTGAAGTACTATCAGTCAAACAAAGTGCTTCCAGCTGACTGGAGATACAAGCCGGAAACGGCAGAAATGCTCATTACAAGATAATTGTGTATGTATCCCGGGAGGCTATGGCCTGCCGGTGTCTTATTTTATTTCTGCTCTTTAAGAGCAAGGGATCTTTATAATTCTGTTTTCAATCTTGTCATATTCCTGGACTCAAATACAGTTCGAATTACTTAGTTAAAATTTAAAAATATAAAACATTTAATATAAAGACAAAGGTAAAATATAAATTGTTATAGTGCCCACTATAAGGCATGAAAGCAGTCATCCTTGCAGCGGGAGAAGGCCTTCGGTGCCGTCCCCTTACTCTTACCCGTTCAAAGGTAATGCTGCCTGTTGCTGACAGGCCGATCCTTGAACACGTTATCCGTTCCCTTGAACAAAACGACATCAAGGACATCTTATTGATAGTTGGTTATGAGAAAGAGCGCATAATGAACTACTTCAAAGATGGTGTTGATTTCGGGGTAAATATCCAGTATGTTGAGCAAAAGACACAACTTGGTACAGCACATGCTATAGAGCAGGCAAGAAGCGAGCTTGCCGGTGAACATGAATTCCTTGCTCTGAACGGTGATAACTTCATAGAACCGCAAGTCATCAGTGATCTAATCGGATCCAAACGTGGAGATGCAACCATACTTACCGTCAAAACCGAACATGTTAGCGGATATGGAGTTGTCAGGGCAGAAGGGACAAAGGTACTGGAGATCCTGGAAAATCCGGTTTCTGAAGTTAGTCATCTGGTAAATACAGGAATATATTATTTCAGTTCCAGAATATTTGATTTTATTGGACAAACTCCTCTTTCTCCAAAAGGTGAGTATGCGATAACCGATACTCTACAAAAGATGATCGAGAGCGGAACCGAAGTGTCCATGGCCACTACTAGATCGTGGTGGCTGGATGCAGTGTATGCATGGGACCTTCTGCGGCTTAATTCTGTGACCCTTGGAAAGATAGGAAAGAATGTCCCGCCCACTGCAGTGGAAGATGGGGCCTATATTAAAGGCAATGTATCAATAGGCAGGAATACTATCATCAGATCCGGATGCTATATAGTAGGCCCTGTCATGATAGGAGATAATTGTGATATCGGGCCAAATGCCGTCATATTGCCATCCACATCCATCGGGAATAATGTATCAGTAGGCGCTTTCACGAATATTCGCAACAGTATATTAATGAACGATGTGCGCATTGGTTCTCATGGTTATGTATCTGATTCTGTAATTGGTAGCAATTGCCATATGGGTCCGTATTTCATTACAGAGACAGGGACCAACCTGAACATTATAATGAACGAAGAGCTTCACCAGGCTGGAAAATTAGGTACTATCATTGGTGATGACACTGATGTGGGTCACAGGGTCCTTGTAAAAGCGGGGATCATGATATCTATCAATTGTCGTATCGGATCAGGTAATATCGTGGATCAGGCTTTGCACAGGGGTACCCTGGTGCTCTGAGGTGATGATGATGTGTGGTATAGTCGGATACGTAGGTACTGAGAATGCTGTAGACGTCATCATTAGTTCCCTTAAGAAACTGGAATACAGGGGCTATGATTCTGCAGGTGTCACCATTCTGAACGGTGATCTGGAAACATACAAGACCGTGGGTAAGATCTCAGAGCTGGAAAAGATCATTCCAGCAGGTTTTACCGGACACATTGGGATAGGCCATACCCGCTGGGCCACCCACGGGAAGCCCGAAACCAGAAATTCCCATCCTCATCTTTCTTCAAATATCGCGGTGGTGCATAATGGTATAATTGAAAACTACATGTGTCTGAAGGAAAAACTGATGGAACAAGGTTATGAGTTCGTATCGGACACAGATACTGAGGTCATAGCACATTTGCTGCACCGAACAATGAAGGACAGTGAAAGATGCAGTTTGCTCGATGCCGTAAGACATATAATGACGGAGATCGAGGGATCGTATGCCATTGCAGTATTATGTACGGATGAGCCTGACCATATCGTACTTGCCCGCAAGGACAGCCCCCTGGTCATTGGGCTTGGAGATAAAGGTTACTTTGCGGCATCAGACGTACCTGCATTTCTCAGATACACAAGGAACGCTGTATATGTCAATGACAAGGAGCTTGTGTTAATAAGCCCCCAAGGGGTGGAGTTCTATAATAACGATGGTCAACGGATAGAAAAGCAAGTTGACATCATTGAGTGGAATGAAGAAGCTGCAGAAAAAGCAGGTTATGAACATTTCATGCTGAAGGAGATCCATGAACAGCCCACTTCTATTCAGGCTACATATGCAGGTAAGATATCTGAACTGGAAGGAAGGGTCATACTCGATGAGTTGAAGATGGACGAAGACCAGCTGAGGAATTTGCAAAGGGTCACCATAATTGCCTGTGGCACATCGTGGAATGCTGGCTGTGTTGGGAAATATCTTTTTGAGAACCTCGCAGGCATACACACTGATATTGAAACGGCATCTGAGTTCAGATATGGGGATCCGATACTTTGCGGTCAGGTATTCACTCTTGCTATAACCCAGTCCGGAGAAACAGCTGATACACTTGCTGCTATAAGGAGTTCCAGGTCCTACGGATGCAAGGCAGCTGCTATAACCAATGTAGTGGGAAGTACCATTACCCGTGAAACCGATAGTGTGCTTTTCACCCGTGCAGGTCCGGAGATCGGGGTCGCTGCCACGAAAACCTTCACAGCTCAACTTATAGTTCTCTATCTGATGGCCATTCACATAGGCACTGTCAGAGGTCGGTTAACTCCTGAAACTGCCAGGGATATATTAGTGGGTATCAAGCAACTGCCGGGCCAGGTGCAAAAGATCCTTAACAATAAGGATGCAATAAAGAAATGTGCTGAACACTATGCAAAGGTACAGGACTATTTCTTCATCGGCAGGCATCTTAACTATCCTATTTCACTGGAGGGCGCCCTGAAACTGAAGGAGATCTCATACATTCATGCTGAAGGATATGCAGCGGGTGAGCTCAAACATGGCCCTCTTGCATTGATCAGCAGTGCAACGCCTGTAGTTGCCATTGCAACAAAAGGGCACACATATGACAAAGTGCTGAGCAATATCAAGGAAGTCAAGGCAAGAAGTGCCGAAGTTATAGCCGTGGCGAACGAGAGCGATACCGAGATCAATAAATATGTTGACAGGGTCCTAAGGATCCCCGATTGTCATGAACTGTTATCCCCGGTGCTTTCGTCAGTAGTGCTGCAACTGCTTGCATATTACACAGCCCTTGCAAGGGATTGCTCTATAGATAAACCCAGGAACCTTGCGAAAAGCGTTACAGTAGAATGATCTTAAGAGGTTTGGTATTATGAAATTATTTGGTTCTTCAGGTATCAGAGGCCTTGCCAATAAAGAAATTACAGTTGATCTTGCCCTTAATGTGGGATTGGCGCTGGGCAGGTCCCATAAGTCTGCGGTCATTGGAAGGGATCCCAGGGTATCCAGTGAAATGATCGAATGTGCACTGGTCTCGGGACTTGTGTCAGCTGGTTGTGATGTTGTAAAGATAGGCGTTGTAACAACGCCCACACTTGCTTACGCTGCAAGGAAATATGATTGTGGAGTGATGATCACTGCTTCTCATAATCCTGCTCAGTATGTAGGTATCAAGCTCTGGAATCCTGATGGAATGGCATTCGATTCCGCACAGCAGGAAGAGATAGAGCGCATCATAGAGCAGCAGGATTTCGTAGCTGTTCCCTGGAACGAGATAGGGGACATCACATCAGACAGTTCAGCTATAAAAGATCATGCTGAACTCATCCTGAGCAACGTGAAACCTGTCAGGATGAGAGTGGTTGTTGATTGCGGCTGTGCTGCAGGCAGTACTATAACTCCTTTCCTGTTGCGGGAAATGGGTTGTGAGGTCATCACCCTTAATGCACAGCTCGATGGTCATTTCCCTGCACGCAATCCGGAACCGACTGAGGAAAACCTGTGGATGCTCAAAAAGGCTGTGAAAGAATTCGGTGCTCGTGTGGGGATTGCTCATGATGGTGATGCTGACCGGATGATGGCAGTTGATGAGAACGGCGAATTTGTCTCAGGAGATGAAATGCTTGCGATCTTTGCATTGCGTGAATGCAAAGATTCAGGAAAGCTGGTGGTGCCTGTAGATACTTCCATGATGGTGGCCGATTCCTTACCCCTTTCAGAAGTGGTTTATACGCGTGTAGGTGATGTCTATGTGGCTGAAGAGCTCAAGAAGGTAGGCGCAACTTTCGGTGGTGAACCTTCAGGAAGCTGGATCTTCCCAAGAGTATCATATTGTCCAGACGGCATTCTTGCAGCTGCGCTCCTTGTAGAAATGGTACAGGAAACCTCGCTTGCAAAAATGCGTGATGTCCTTCCCAAATATCCCACAAAGAGAGGTACTCTTCCCTGCGATAACATGGAAAAGGAAAGAGTTATGCAGGCCATTGCTATAAGAATGAAGCAGATGGGCAAGGTTACGGATATTGATGGTGTACGTGTGGAAATGAAAGATGGGTGGGTACTTATCAGGCCTTCGGGTACAGAACCTAAGATCAGGATAACAGCTGAGTCCCGTGAAAATGTGGAAGAGCTCTATGCAATGGCCGAGAAGATAGTAAAGGAGAATCTTTAATGAAAGCAGTGATCCTTGCAGCCGGTGAAGGCACGAGGATGCGGCCCCTGACCGCTGCACGGCCAAAGGTCATGTTACCTCTGGCTAACAAGCCCATGCTGGAACATGTGGTACAAGCCTGTATACAGGCAGGTATAAGAGATTTTGTAATGGTCACAGGCTACAGGGAAGAGACCATCAAGGCCCATTTCGGAAATGGAGATAAGTGGGGAGTACGCATTGACTATGTCACACAGGAAAAACAGCTTGGTACTGCCCATGCAATCGGTTGTGCCAGAAAATATGTGGATGGGAGATTTGTTCAGCTGAACGGTGACATGCTTGTAGATCCCATGCATCTTGAAAAGCTCATAAAGCACAATGAAGCTGCCGTGATCAGTGTGAAGGCAGTTGATAATCCTTCTGAGTTCGGTGTGATCGTTACCGAAGGTGACAAGGTCGTCCGTATCATCGAAAAGCCTCTTGTCCCTCCTGCTAAAACAGTCAATGCAGGAATTTATCTGTTCGATGCTACTATCTTTGAATATATTGACAGGACACAACCATCGCCACGTAACGAATATGAAATTACGGACTCTATGCAGATGATGGTGAACGAGGGCATACATGTAGGCTTTGAACCTCTTACCCATGTCTGGCTGGACGTGGGCAGGCCCTGGGATATGCTGGATGCCAACAAAGCTCTGCTTGAAAAGATCAAACCCAGCTGTGAAGGCACGGTGGAACCTCTGGCAACTTTGCACGGCGATGTTGTCATAGGCGAAGGGAGCATGATCCGCAATGGTGCATATATAATCGGTCCTGTGGTCATCGGTAAGAATTGTGACATAGGTCCCAATTGTTTTATCCGTCCCTCAACTTCCATAGGCAATAATGTGCATATAGGTAATGGCGTTGAGGTGAAGAACTGTGTTATCATGGATGGCACCAAGATCGGACACCTTACATACATTGGTGACAGCGTGGTCGGATACGACTGTAATTTCGGTGCAGGCACAAAGGTTGCAAATCTTCGCCATGATGGCAGGAACATCAAGTCCATCATCAAAGGTAAGAGAGTGGATACAGGTCGGAGAAAGCTTGGGGTCATTATGGGGGACGATGTGCATACCGGTATCAACACAAGCATTAATGTGGGTGTTGTCATTGAGAACGGTAGTGGCACCAAGCCGGGTGAAGTCCTTATGCAGTGATGGTGATACAGTTGACCACTGAAAGCATAGCCATGGGCAGGCTTAAAGAGCTTGCAGTAAAAGCTGCGGATGTGATCTCTGCACATAAGTATGTGCGCCTTGTATCTCACAATGATGCTGATGGCCTTACCTCTGCGGGCATAATGTGCAGGGCTCTTATGAGGAAAGGTATACGGTTCCACACCACCATTGCAAGCAGACTGGCCCAGGACACTATCGATGCCATTAAGAGCAGTGTTTCTGATGGTGACCTAGTAGTATTCTGTGATATGGGGAGCAGCCATGCAGAGCTCATCAGGCAGATCGAAAATGATGTGATCGTCATTGATCATCACATGCCTGTGGGTGACTCTCCTGCAAAGGTAGCCGTTAATCCGCATTATACTGGGATCGATGGAGCCATATACCTCTCGGCTTCAGGCACCACCTACCTGGTGGCAAAGGAGATGGACCCTGACAATGTTGATCTTGCCGGGCTGGCAATTGCAGGTGCTGTCGGAGACAAACAGCTCTTTGAAAGTGCTAATCTGCACATACTGGAGGAAGCCACCCAGGCAGGAGTGGTTTCTATCAAAAAGGGCCTCAAGGTAGGGGACGGTGATATAGCGGATGTGCTTGAATATACACCAGAACCTTATCTGGACATCACGGGCGACAGGAAGAAGATACATGATTTCCTTGATATCCTTGGGGTAAAAGGAAAATTAAGTGAGATGCCTCAGGTAGATCTCAAGAAACTGACATCATCTATCGCTCTCAAACTTGCGAAGCATGCAAGCCCCGAAGCTGTGGATGCGGCCATAGGGGATGTTTATTATCTTGAAAAAGAGCTTGTGAAGAACGTGTATGATTTTGTTGCCATACTCAATACATGTGGCAAACTGGAAAAAGCTGGTCTGGCCCTGTCCATGTGCATGCAGGATGCATCTGGTGTAGAGGACGCACGCCAGCTGACGATCGAGTACCAGAGGTCAATAGTTGCTGGTATAAAACAGGCAGAAGGCATGTTGCAGCAAGGGAAGAATATCTGGTATCTGGTAGCTAAGGATATGGACAACACAGGCATGATAAGCAGTACCGTGGTAAGGTATATGCATCCTGAGAAACCCTGTATCGTAACCAATGAAGTGGAGGGCATTGTCAAGGTTTCAGGCAGGGGTACGCGGGCTCTGACAGCTAAGGGTCTTGACCTCTCTTATGCCATGAGGGAGGGGGCTCTTGCTGTGGGTGGTCAGGGCGGAGGCCATAACATCGCATCCGGAGCCTCTATTCCGCCGGGCAGGGTGCAGGAGTTCATTGATACAGTTGATTGTATTGTGGGGCAGCAACTGGGTGGGGATGCAGGTGGCAAAAAATGAGGGTCAGGGCCACTATTACAATGAAAGGTCCACAGGCTTCGCAGATAGCGCAGAAAGTGGCTTTAGCTCTTGCTCCGGACAATCTTTCCGGTATGAGCACAGAAATTGCTGAAGGAATGGCAACAATAAGTTTTGGTACAGAAAAGATCACAACTCTCATTGCTACTGTGGATGACCTGCTCATGAATGCCAGGATAGCCGAGGAAGTGCTGGAGAAGGTTGGTAAAAGGCCTCAATAGTATTCGTCATCATTTTGATCCATGGACATTCTTATTTAGCCGGAGTTTCCATCTCAACCACTTTTGCCTGTGGAGCGTTCTTTTTTACAGATTCTATTCCTTTAAGGCAGCCAGCTTTGCTGGCGTAGACCTGGCCCGTGGCTATGATCTCGCCGTTCCTTGCTCTCAACCTGAAACTGTATTTTCCGGCGTTATCGGTAAATATTTCGAACTTTGATATCTCATCACCTCCCCATTATGAAACTATCTCTAACCTCAGCTAACCCTTTCGCATAGATGCTCTTATTCCTCTTCGGCAGCAAAGATCTCTGAGGTGCCTCCTCCTAAAGCACTTCATACCTCAAAAAAAGGTTATTCCCATCTTATAAAAAAGTTCCTTCCGAACGAGTTCAGACGGATCGAGAAGCTGTGGTGTCTATTGTATTTTCTGCCAGAGATCTCTGTTCCTGTCTATCATCTTTTTTTGCTGTTCTATGAGGGAACGTCTGTAAAGCAGGGCTGCGGGATGGTATAGCTTCATGAGATGTTTGCCCTCTGGTGTGATCACAGCTTCACCCCAATTCAGCGAAGAAATGCAGAATGCCTGTTCTGCCGTGGTGCCCAGCAATATGATCACTTCAGGGTCCAGTAGCTCTATCTGTGCAAGCAGGAAAGGTCTGCATGTCTTAAGCTCTTTATGTGTTGGTTTTCTATTATTTGGTGGACGGCATTTGACGGTATTGATTATTGCATATTCGTTTTCTTCAAGGTCCATGTAATCGAGAAGTTCATCCAGTATCTTTCCTGCCCTTCCGCAGAAAGGAATGCCGGCTTCATCTTCGTTCTTACCGGGCGCTTCTCCGATAAAAAGCACCTTTGGTCTTTCAGAACCTCTCATTATAACTTTATTAGTGGCATTCTCATTTAACTGGCAGCGTTCACATTCCAGTATGTTTGCCGCTATTCCCTGAAGTCCCAGTTTGACCAGTTCACTGTATGTTATATCAGCTGTATTACGATCGGTGCTCATTTTTAATTACCATTTTTCAATTGCTGTTTGTCCTCAGATCTTCCATGAAATGTATCTGTGAGGTGATGAAAGCATTATATGGGGCATCTGTGCCATATTCTTTTGCACGCTGCACCACAGCACCATTTAAGAAATCTATTTCTGTCCTCTTGCAGGCTGCAAGGTCCTGCAGCATAGAAGAATGATGTGCACGTGTATTTGGCAACTGATATTCTTTCAGATATTTGAGATATTCAGTGGCATTATCCCAGGGCAACAGGACCTTTTCAGCAGCCATGATCCTGAACGCTTCATGTACCATTCCTTCTATTATGCTCCATGCATGCGGATTCTCTAGTTTGCCATAGGGTACGCCCATTATTGCTCCAAGGGGATTCAATGCACAATTGTAAAGGGCTTTGGACCAGAGTGCTCCTTTTATATTATCTGTCGTAGACACAGGAACGCCGGCTTGCTGGAGTACGTCTGCAAGCTTTTGTACTCCAGGGTCCATGCCCGAAGGGAATCTGCCAAGCTGCATAGGGCCACTTTCCACGGATACGTGAACACTGGCATCCCCGGTCCATTCGAATCCTGTGATAATAGTTCCTCCGATAACGTTATCTGTATATTCTGCGATTATCTCTTCGTTCCCTATGCCATTCTGGAGGCTTACCACCTCTTTGCCCTTTATCACATCAGCGAACTGTTCACAAATGTATCTGGTGGCAGTGGACTTTGAACTTATGAATATGTGATCAAAGTCCCTGTTCTTTGGTACGTCTTCACCGCAACTGAAAAAGCTGGTCTCTTCTCCCCAGATGCCTGTCATTCTAAAACCGTTGGTCCTTATAATGTCAGCATGTTTTTGTCTGCACACAGCATGCACATCAGAGACCCTGGAAAGACGGGCAGCAAGGGACAGGCCTACGGCACCTGCACCTAATATCAATATATCCATTATATCATCACACTTTAAGGCATAATACTGTTAGATAGAAACGACAGGGTATGCAGTACGGACAGATATGAAATAAGTTTTTTGCTCATTCCTCTTCCTTGGTCACGGATGGAAAATTAATAAAGGATGTACACCTTTTTGCCTACTGAAAAGCTTACCTACTATGCCGGCTCTTCATTCACTATTACCGAGGAATAAATAAATGGAATTGCATTTCACATTGAAAGTTGCTCTCCGGACGAGTTCGGATGTCACTCCTGCTCGTGAGATGATAGGGGAGTATTTAGAAGAGGCAAACAGGACCATTCTCGTCAAAGGTGCTTCCGATGGTTATGGAGCACAGGTCGTAGAATGGGCTATTGAAGGCAACAAAATAGACTTGGTTGTCGAATCAGGGCGGTATGTACGTGCCCATGATGCTCTCATGCGCATACGCAAACCTCTGGCAGCAAAACTGGGCAAGGATTTCCGTATTGGTCTGCGGGCCATTGAGGTAGAGTCTTTTGTGATCACCATGCCGGCTGAAAAACCCTTAAAACAATTGAAGATACCCTATGTGAAGTCCATAGAATATGAGAATGGTGCAATACAGCTGTCCCTTGATGTGGGTGAATCTGAGATAGAGAACAGAGTACCGGACAGGATACTCACTCTGATGGAGGATAAGATCCAGCAGCAATCATATGGTGGCAAGGCCGAACACTGGCAAGTACTATGGCAGAGCGAAAAGAAAGAACATAAGTTCTTTGAGGACCCTACGCAGGCAATGGTAAAAGAGGGCTGGCTCAAGAGGGGCGCAAGCCGGGGTCAGTGGATACATGGGCCACAGTCCACGCAGATGTTCCGGGCCTTTGAGAAAATAGTGCTTGAGGAACTTCTGGGTCCATTAGGTTACAGGGAGATGATCTTCCCAAAGCTTGTGCCCTGGGAAGTGTGGCAGAGGTCAGGTCATGCTAAAGGTGTTTATCCTGAGATCTATTATGTATGTCCTCCCAAGACCAGGGACCCGGATTACTGGGAAGAGGTAAGTGATTATTACAAGGTTACCCATGAGGTTCCCACAGCTCTTATAAAAGAAAAGATCGGTGAACCCATCGGAGGGATGTGCTATGCACAGTGTCCTCCTTTCTGGGTATACCTGCAGGGAGAGACCATACCCACAGATGAGTTCCCGATCAAGGTCTTTGACAGGTCTGGTACTTCTCACAGGTATGAAAGCGGTGGGATCCATGGTATGGAACGTGTGGACGAATTCCACAGGATAGAGATCGTGTGGCTCGGAACCAAGGACCAGGTACTGGAGTGCTCTAAGGAACTGCATGAGAGGTACATGCATATATTCAATGAGATCCTGGAGCTGGAATGGAGAAAGGCCTGGGTGACCCCCTGGTTCATGGCGCAAGAGGGGCTGACCGGTGTAGCTGCCCAGAGCGAGGCTGGTACTACTGATTACGAGGCTGTCCTGCCCTATAGGGGAGAGAACGGAGAATGGCTGGAGTTCCAGAACGTGAGTGTCAATGGGACCAAATATCCGTCTGGCTTTAATGTCAAATGCCAGTCTGGGGAGGAACTCTGGTCAGGTTGCTCCGGTGTCGGCCTGGAGAGGTGGGCTTCTGCTTTTTTTGCTCAGAAAGGTCTTGACCCGGCTAACTGGCCAGAAGGATTCGCAAGGCGTGTGGGGCAAATACAAAAGGGTATTCGCTTCCTCTAAATCATGTTTATCGGTCAATGCCGCTGACCGATTTCTTTATATAGGGACATGTATAGTATAGACAGCCACTAATCAGGATCTATTCTATGTTAGCGTTCTAAGGAACGGATGTACAGTGAACAGATACATTATTCATATCATCTATCATAAGAACTTATATTGATCGGAGGAATTACTTGGCAAGAAAAGTACAGAAAAAATTAGACAAATGGAAGTCAAAATCCTGGTATAACATTGAAACACCTGAGTTCATAGGCAGAAATAATATCGGCACCACTCTGGCAGAAGAACCTGCACAGCTCATTGGCCGCATTGTGGAAGCTACTGTCGGGGACTTAACTAACGATTTCTCAAAGCATAACACTAAGCTCAAGTTCAGGATCAACGATGTCAATGGGGATGTTGCTCAAACCCGCTTCATCGGACACGAAATAACTACTGATTATCTGCGTTCCATTGTCAAGAGGCAGACCTCCAGGATAGACACTAACCTTAAGGTCACTACCAAGGATGGCTATACGGTCAGAGTGAAACCCATTTGTTTCACTGTTAAGAGGGCAAGGACCAGCCAGATCGAGGGCATCCGCGAAGTAATGGACAGTACTGTGAAGGAAAGAGCAAGAGATCTTAACTTCGAGCAGTTTGTTGAAGAAGCTATCATGGGCAAGCTCTCTGCTACTATATACAGGAATGCAAAGAACATCTATCCGCTCAGAAGGGTAGAGATCAGGAAAACAGAGGTCGAAGGCATACCAGCCGCATGACCTTTTTCCAACACTTTTCCTTTTGCTATCTTTAACGAATTAAGTTATTCTGCATCCCGGACAGAAGTATTGTATTCTTTTCGGATAAGGTCCATCATCTCCTTGTTGGCATCTATTACAAAGGCGCCTATATAGCCACAATGCTTACAGTGGTATAGCCCTTCCACACCGCCAGCTTCATAATATAGTTCAGGGTCCCCGCAGATGGGGCATACTTCAATGAGTTCTTCTTCCGGCTGTGCATCATCTGTGAAATCCTCGATCTCTGCTTCTTCGTCTTTCATCTTATCTCCTCTCTTTATCTACTAAACATCTGCCATTCTCAGTTATTAAAGTCGGTCAGTGTTGTATATTTACGTTTTTTTTATATTGGTCTGCAATACCTGCGTTTTCCGGATAAGGATAAAATAGTGTTTGATCCTCAAGGTAAGCTATGCTAAATTCAAATATCCAGGGTATCATGCTTTTTCGTAATTCCTGCAATGTAAGGACACCTTTGCGATACGCTTCCATGCGGTCGAGCAGGTACTGCTTTTTGTCAGATCCCATCTTATGGGAAAAATATCCGAACGCATGCATGAATGCATTGATAGCATTGCCCCTTGAAGGTGGTACTAAGGTGATTTCCTGTACAGTTCTTGTGTAAGCTCTTACAATTTCGGCAAAAGGCCGTTGTTTGTGGTCGGCCAGTATCCTGCCCAGAACCTTTGCTCCCCTCTGATCATATGCCATAAGCAGCAGTTTATTGCGGCTCTGGAAATCCATGAGCTCCTGTATTGAACTAAGGTGCAGCCTCAGATCGGCATACATGAAGATCCTTGTAAGAAAATGCTCTCTTATCTCCGGGTCCATGAGATCGACTTCATCTGCATAGGGCAGGTTTGTAAAGCGATCCAGTGATCCTTTTGCCAGAAATCCGGTGCCATGTTTGTGTAATGGTTCCTGAGCATCAGCAGTAGCAAATACTTTTGTTGTTCTTAGTCCACAAGAAGGTGATTTTGATTTGAGAATGAAGCCATCGACATTTTGCAGCTTGCCCAGGAAATCAGTGACAAATCCCTGCATCTTCTCTGTAATATCCAGACCCGTAGCTGGCTGCACCAACCTTATTGTTCTTCCATTGACCAAACGGATGGGATCCCGTGGTACTCCCAATCCGATCTCGCATTCAGGGCATACTGTTATAAACTCTGCAAAAGGCCGAAAATTTTCTATTATGTCAGAGGTAACCTCTTTTCCGTCATACCTACAGCGTTCAAATCCCAAGCATTTGCTTATGACCACAATGGGGCGGGAAAATGTATGAATAGCTGGACCTCCTTTTTAAGGCATGAGGGTTAGGCAGTATTTATAGGTGGTGTTGAAAGCTGTCCAAAATTAAAGCATGTTTTTAATCATTGTTTCTCATCTGTTGAGAGGAACATTTAACTTGGATCAGGTGTTGAAAGAACGCCTTATGAAGAATATTTTTGCTGACAGGATGCAGGCCACACGTAAGTCCTTCATCAGGGAGATCCTGAAAGTTACCCAGCAGCCGGAAGTAATATCTTTTGCTGGTGGTCTTCCAAACCCTGGCCTTTTCCCCGTGGAAGAAATTATATCCGCTGCCAGCAAGGTTCTGTCAGACGAAGGCAGGAATATTCTTCAATATAGTACGACTGAAGGGTATTTGCCTTTAAGGGAATTCATTGCGCAAAGGTATTTCAAAAAGAGCGGATTAAAAATAGATCCTGATGAGATACTTATCACTAACGGTTCACAGCAAAGCCTTGACCTTATAGGTAAGGTCTTTCTGAATAAAGGTGACAGGGTGATTATCGAAAAGCCCGGGTATCTTGGGGCTATCCAGGCGTTCTCTATCTTTGAAGCGGAATTTCAGGCTGTTCCACTTCTTGAAGATGGAATTGATCTAGAGTTACTGGACAGGATATTGACTGCAAGCAGTGCAAAGTTATTCTATACCGTTCCAACTTTCCAGAACCCGTCTGGAATAACCTACTCCGCACAAAAGAGAAAAGATGTTGCTGCAATCCTCAAAAAGCATAGTGTAATATGCGTCGAGGATAATGCATATGGGGAGTTAAGGTTTGCAGGAGAGGATCTGCCGGCCATCAGGAACTATTCGGATAATACGATCCTTATGGGGTCTTTCTCAAAGATCATTGCCCCGGGACTTCGAATGGGGTGGATATGTGCAAGAAAGGAAATAATGGAGAAACTGCTTGTAGCGAAACAGGCTGCTGATCTTCATTCTAATTATCTCTCACAGAGGATCATCCACCAGTACTTATTGGATAATGACCTCGATGGGCATATTTCAAAAATAAAGGATGCATACGGAAAGCGCCGGGATCTGATGGTCAGCATGATGGCTGCACACTTCCCGGAAAGTGTCAGGTATACAAAACCTGAAGGAGGAATGTTTTTGTGGGTTACACTTCCTGAAGGTGTTTCATCACTTGAGCTGTTCGACCTTGCAATAGAAGAGAATGTTGCATTCGTTCCTGGTGATCCGTTCTACACTGATGATATCAGTGGCATTAACACTTTAAGATTGAATTTTTCCAATTCAGATAATGAGCAGATAGAGGAAGGAATAGAAAGGCTGGCCGTGTGCCTGGAAAAGCTCATGGAAAATGTCCGAAGAGCAAATGCTCAGCATGACCCCTGAGATCCTTTTTCTCTTTGGATCATTTCATTCTCAATGAAAATAATACATATTCTTTCTTTTGAAGAGTTAGGTCTCAGACAATTGTCTTGAACCCCCCTGCCTGTTTTGTGCATATTTTTCTGTGTTCTTCTTCGTCTCTTATTAAACCCTTTATGTCCTGGATGAATTCATTCCTGTTCTTTTCATCGGGGAACATCGCTTCGATCACTGCAGGGTCAGCATCCAAGATGTCTGTATACGCATCACGTGCGAGGATCTCATATTTCATGATTTCATGGAATATCCGTGGTGGCACCATTCCATTGAAATTAAATATTTTTGCCGGAAGGCCCAGTGGAGCAGTCACAGGCACTGGAATATCTGCGATCAAAAGCCACTTTCTCAAAATGTTCCAATGCTTATCAGAGTCATGCGAAAGCTTTTCTAAAGCTTCTATATTCTCTCCCATAAGCTGAATACGTGCTTCCCAGGTCCCAAGCTGTTCCATTTCAGCTTCGATCCAGTACATGCGTCTGAGAAGCGCCTCCAGCACACTCCTGTCTTCGATAGTTGGCATGTGTTATCTCCGCAATATAAATATATTTTAATAATATATAATTAACTAAATGGATATAATGTTTCCTCCCATCTGGGGATTTTCCATCCCATCAAGTATATATAATATTCAGGTATTACTCGGAGAATACCTACGGAATATGGGGGATGTATCATCAACGCAATTGCTTTGCTAAGTAGTGGACTGGATTCTGTCACATCCCTTGCAATAGCACAGAGGGAAACAGATGTAAGGCTGGCTTTGATATTTGACTACGGTCAAAGGGCCGCTGCAAGGGAGATAGAGTATTCCCGGAAAGTTGCTGAAAAATACGGTGTCGAACACAAGGTCATATCCCTTCCATGGCTTAAAGATATCACTACCACCAGCCTTGTGAGCAAGGAAATGGATGTTCCTGAAGTATCTATACAGGACATTGCAGAGGAGTCTGATCCGGAAATAACCCGGGAATCTGCAAAGAAAGTATGGGTTCCCAACCGTAATGGCGTTATGATAAACATTGCTGCAAGCTTTGCAGAGAGCCTGGAGTGCCAGTATGTCATTGTTGGTTTTAATAATGAAGAAGCTGTGACTTTTCCCGATAATTCCATCGCATACCTTGACAGTCTTGACAAATGTCTTGGTTATTCGACCCTAAATGGTGTGAAAATGATGGCTCCGGTGGCAGGTCTTGACAAGCAGGGCATCATCCTCAAGGCTCTGGAAACAGAAGCACCCCTTGAATGGAGCTGGAGCTGTTATCACGGAGAAGAAGTTCCATGTGGTGTATGCGAAAGCTGTATCCGCCGAATGCGTGCTTTCATGCAGGCAGGTATAACAGACCCGCTCATGGCAAGACTTGGTATATTAACGATCTAATGGCAGAGGGAACACTATGAGATGGATAGTGCTTAAAAAACCTATTGATTACGATGGCAGTCAGATATCTTCCCTTTGGGGATATATGGTAGCTGATCTGCAGGAAGATTCCATTATTGCTTTCCGCGGCTCATGCGATGTGCAGATCCGTTATATGATCGATCTGGAGGACAGGAAGGAAGGAGATTCCATTTACTCCACTGATATGTTACATTTTGTGATCGAGC
>NZ_MVQX01000019.1 GCF_002067275.1 Methanomethylovorans sp. PtaU1.Bin093
GGAATCTTTGTTTTTCCAGATATCTCCTGATCTTATGGAACGTTTCATGCCAGCAAAGATGCGTGAAAAACGAGTTATGAAAAGACTGCAGGATCAGATCGATAAACTTGTGTTACGCAATCTTGAGAACCTCCGGTGGGAAACCCTGCAGAACATTGACACTACATTCAGGAAATTCAGTGCCAGCTTTGATATAAATCTCGCCATGACCATTGAAGCAACGCATGGCACGATCCGTTCGGCACTTGCAGAGAGAAAAATGCATGAGGAGAACGTCATGTGTCAGCTTGATCGTTCAAAAAAGATGGCTTTGGAAATCCAGAATCTTATGAGTCTGTTTTAATTTAGAGAAAACACATAAAATATCTGATGTTCAGTGCTCCTGAACTTTATTTATTCTGATCGCATGTGCTACGTTCCAATAAGCTGTTCATTAGACTTGTCCGTTCTTATAAGCGCAAAGACTCCCATTGCGCTTACTATTGCAGCGAAACCGAATCCCACATTGAATCCGAAGACACTCCACAATATTCCTACTACGAAGCTGGAGATGAGATCACCGATACCATTTACAGTAGCCAATGCACCAAAACCGAGTGCTCTGCGCTGCTCTTCTACCATCTGCCCGGATACTGCACCTTCCAGAGTATCCTCGGCTGCTATGTATGCTCCAGCTAGGCAGAACAGCAATCCATAGCTAATAATGGAAGGTGGAGATATTATGAAGCCTATGAACATTAGTACTGCCAATGCGTATCCAAAGGTAAGCATTTTTTTTCTACCCAATCCATCCCCCAGAGCTCCAAAAGGATAGCATGCGGCTGCATAGACTATATTCCGTAATCCATACAAGAGGACACCTGCAGAGGTCGCCTGCACAAAGCCCATGCTTGGTGTTAGCATGGTGACAGCAAATAGTATTAACATCGTATGCGAGAAATCAGAAATCCCGAAAAGGAGAACTGCAGAAAGGAATTTCCTATATTTTGGGGAAAATTCTCTCATCGAAACTATTATACCTTTATGGCTTTCCAGGGGTAGAGGATTTTTCTCTTTGACCGTCACTGTGAAAACAACTGCTGCAAGAACACCGGGTATCATGGCAAGCCAGAATATATTTCTTATCTCTATCCGTGATAGAAGTACATATGCCAGAGCAGGTCCGGCTATTGCACCCAGTGTATCTCCTGCACGATGAACTCCAAATGCTTTTCCAAGGTCTTTTTCCTGTACAGATCTGGCTAGGATGGCATCACGCGGGGGACCTCTTATTCCCCTGCCTATCCAACCAAGCAACCTGCCAATAAGTACCAATAACCAAGACATTGAGATTGCCACTATTGCCGGGAAAACGCCTGTTGCCACATACCCCAAAATAGCAATCTCCTTGTGTTTTCCAAGCTTATCAGAGTAATATCCAGAAAATAACTTGGCAAAGCTTGAAAGACCATCACTCAATCCCTCTATTATTCCCAGGGCGTATGTAGGAGCCCCTATAGATGCTAGGAAGGAAGGTAGTAGTACAGTCACTGACTCATGCCCAAAGTCCGAGAGAAAACTCGTTAATGAAGTACCCCATACAGTAGAGTTAAGCCATTCCTTCTCTTTTCTTTCCATGGCATTGTCTCTTAAATTGAGTAGTTGACATTAATTATGCAATGCGACTTTGGACATGAGGTGGGACACTTATCCTTTCACAAATGCGCTTCTTCCGGCATAGACAGCCTTGCTTCCCAGTTCCTCCTCTATACGAAGCAGCTGGTTGTATTTCTCTACTCTTTCACCCCGGCAGGGAGCACCGGTCTTGAGCTTGCCGGCACAGGTAGCTACGGTGAGATCTGATATGAACGAATCAATGGTCTCTCCACTGCGGTGGGAAACATTCAGGCCCCAACCAGCATTCCTGGCCAGGTCCATGGTTGCAAGTGTTTCGGTAACTGTCCCGATCTGATTGAGTTTGATCAGTACAGAGTTTGCAGCCTTTTCTTCAATTCCACGTTTAACAAGTTCAGGAGAAGTAACAAATATATCATCCCCGATCAGCTCAATTCTTTCACCCAGTTTTTTTGTCAGCAATTTCCAGCCAGACCAGTCTTCTTCGGCCAGCCCATCCTCGATGGAGATGATGGAATAGGTCTCCACAAGCATTTCGTAATATTTGACCATGTCTTCAGAGGTCAACATTTTTTGTTCCCGCCGCAGTTCGTATCTTCCTTCATGATAGAAGCCGCTGGATGCGGGATCAAGTGAGATGCAGATATCCTTACCTGGCCTGTATCCTGCTTCTTCGATGGCAAATGTGATGAGTTCCAGCGGCTCCTGATTGGATGCGACCTTGGGTGCAAACCCGCCCTCATCTCCAATTGCAGTGGGGTAGCCTTTCTTTTTTATGATGTTCTGTAATACATGGTATGTTTCTGCACCCCATTGCAGAGCGGTCTGAAAATCACGAGCCCCAAGAGGGACGATCATATACTCCTGGAAATCGGCTCCCTGCCATTGTGCATGCACCCCACCGTTAAGCACGTTCATCATCGGAACTGGTAGAAGATAACTTTTGTCCGGGCTCAAATATTCAAAGAGCTGCGCTCCTGTGGCCTGAGCAGCAACCCTGGCGACGGCCATGGATACACCGAGAATGGCATTTGCACCTAGCCGTGCTTTATTGGGCGAACCATCAAGTTCGATCATAGTTCTATCGATCCCTTCCTGATCAAGAGCATCCATTCCGATGAGAGCATCAGCGATCTTATTGTTCACTTTAGCAACAGCAGTGAGCACACCTTTCCCACCATAACGCTTCGGATTGCGATCACGAAGCTCGTATGCCTCGTGTTTCCCGGTAGACGCACCGGAAGGCACTGCAGCTCTTGCCCGTGTTCCATCCTGCAGTAAGACATCTACTTCAACTGTTGGGTTACCCCTTGAATCAAGGATCTCGCGTCCGTGAATGTTTTGTATTGTAGTGTTCATCTTGTTCTACTCCTGTATTCGTATCACTATTCTTTAGAATAATACCTGTCAAGCCGCCTGATACTTACTAAAGATAGTATAAAGTCTAAACACCATTGTAGAAGTCATCAGCTTGAGCGGTTTAGACTGGAGAGTCTAGGCGGACCCCATCACCTTTCTTAGAGGGTCTACTTGCATCAGATAAATAAATTACGCAAACTTTGATAGGGTTTTGATTGATCTGCTGATACCAACAAGAGGGCACTAAGCGTTATAATGTGACCATTATACCAGTTTTAATGCAGACTTAAGCTCCATATAGAAACCTATTTATAGCATAATAGGTGTTAGATATCCGATATGTCTACTCCGACATAACGCTGCTGGCAGCACTTAAGAAAATAAGACTACCTGACCAAAACCTGCCAGCAGCTCGATCCCAAGATCGTTCTGATCTGAAGATAAGGTGGTGTTCTGTACGGATAAAAAGAACCAGACGTTACTTACGGTTGCCATAGCGATCGTTATTATCATAGCCCTTGCGGCTATGTTCATGGGCTCAGATGATGAGAAGCAACAAGATGAGCAACAAACGGCACAAAAGACAGCCATTACCGTATCTGCTTCTGCAGTGCTTACAGAAGCATTCACAGATATGGAAAAAGAGTTTGAGGCCGAAAATCCAGAAATAGACCTTATAATGAATTTTGGTAACGCTGGTTCTCTAAGGATGCAGATAGAAGGAGGTGCACCCATAGATGTGTTCGCTCCAGGAGATGTGAATCAAATGGACATGCTGGCATCAGAGGGATTGGTTTACAACGATTCACGAAAAGAATTCGCAGGTAGTTCCCTTGTGATAATAGTCCCAAAAGGCAACGTGCTTAACATTACAGACATGAAAGACCTGGCAAAGCCTGAAGTGAAGAAGATAGCACTTAGTGACACTGAGGCTTCAACTGTAGGCAGATATGCAAAACAATCGCTTATGGAAGAGGGACTATGGAGCAGTGTGCAGAATAAACTGTTAACTGGCGACACGGTGAAGAATTCATTGGTCTATGTGGAAAGAGGAGAGGCTGATGCTGGATTTGTGTTCACGGTAGATGTATCATCCGCACAGCCGGACACAATTGAAGTGGTTTCTTCAGTCCCTGTGAGCACACCCATTATTTATCCCATAGCTGTGGTTTCAGCTACCCAGCATGCTGAATACTCACAGCTGTTCATAGATTTCGTCACTGGAGAAAAAGGTAGATACATACTGGAACAATATGGCTTCCTAATCCCTCAGACCGGATGAACTCAAATGCTTGACCAGGTATGGTTCCCTCTATACATAACGCTTAAGATATCACTGGCATCCTCGTTAATAGTGGCAATACTGGGTACCTTGATATCCTATATCCTGGCCAGAAGGGAATTCGTGGGAAAGTGGCTCGTTGACGTGCTGGTCACCCTTCCCATGATACTTCCACCTACAGTAACAGGGTACATGCTGGTCGTGCTTCTGGGAAAGAACGGGATCCTTGGAAAAGTTTTGTTCGACCTGACAGGGATCAGATTACTTTTCACCTGGCAGGCAGCGGTCATCGCTGCATTTGTCGTATCCTTGCCCCTTATGGTCAAGACCGCTACTGCGGCTATAGAGGCTGTGGACAGAGAGCTGGAATATGTGGCCTATACCCTGGGAAGGAACGAGCTTGAAACCGCATTGTTCATCACCCTGCCTCTTGCCAAAAAAGGCATACTTGCCGGTATCGTGCTGAGCTTTGCAAGAGCAGTTGGGGAATTCGGTGCAACGCTTATGGTCGCCGGGAACATTCCTGGCAGGACCAATACTATGGCCATCTCCATTTACAGTGCCTTCCAGGGCGGCAACAGTGAACTTGCGAACACACTGGTGATAATACTCGTGCTGATGTCCCTGATATCCATGGCCGTCACTACAAAACTTGTAAATAGCTGGAAGATCTGAGGTGTGCATACATGGGGATCAAAGTTGACTTCAGAAAACGATTTTACAAGGGCAATGACAGGAAGAAAGGAAAAGAACCTTCTTTCACCGTGGATGTCAGCTTTGAAGCAGGCAACGAACTTGTAGTCCTTTTTGGCCAGTCCGGCTCCGGAAAGACCACGACCTTACGATGTATCGCAGGTCTGGAAAAACCCAATGGAGGAAAGATCACTGTGAACGGTACAGTGTACTTCGACTGCCATACGAGAATAGACCTGCCTCCACAAAAGCGTAGCCTTGGTTACGTGTTCCAGAACTACGCACTTTTCCCCCACATGGACGTAAAGAAGAATATCACATATGGACTCAAGGGCAGGACAGACCAGGAAAAGGAAAGGAGAATGAGGGAAATGCTCCGGCTTTTACATATAGAAGGACTGGAGGACCACTATCCTTCACAGCTTTCAGGAGGACAGAAACAACGTGTGGCTCTGGCCCGTGCTCTGGCTCCCGGACCGGACATTTTGCTATTGGACGAGCCTTTTTCAGCACTGGATATGATCGTGCGTATGAAGTTGCGGGAAAGGATTAAACTGATCCAGAAAGAACTGAACATACCCGTGCTTTTCATCACCCATAACCCTGTGGAGGCTTTCACCCTCGCTGACAGGGTTGTAGTGTACCATGAAGGGACAGTGCAGCAGACAGGAACACCTGAAGAGGTATTCTATCATCCGAAGAACATACACGTAGCAGAGCTTGCCGGCGTGACCAATATATTCGATGATGCTGTATTTGCAGGCCATGTAGGCAAGGATAGAGCATTGTTCAAAGCTGGGGAGCTGGAAATAATTACAAGACACATTGACCTTAGAACTGATGAAAGGGTATCATGGGGCATTCGCCCCGAAAATATCACCCTTTTGAATCCCGACAAGGACAATATAGAACTGTATGAAAATCACTTCAACGGGAAAGTTATGAGCATCGTCAACAAAGGCACGAGCAAGCTCATAGCAGTGGGGTCGAACAACGACAGAAGGGTGCTGGTCTCTGAATTATCGAACAAAGCGTGTGAAGAACTTAACCTGTTCCAGGGATGCAGTTGTACATTTTCATTTGCATCCAGGGATATACTGATATTCGTCTGACTTAGTCGCTTTTTCTTATTGAGAATATGGCTTCATGTAAAATGTTAAAAACACACATTTAAGTTAACTATTTATATCAATATGTTAGAAATATACCATAATAAGATAGATATACCCAACATAATGAGAGGTATTCAATATGGATAACAGGTACAGATATATTCTTTATGTAGCAGTTATAGCCGTTGTGACAGGAGTGATGGCGAGTATCCTGCAAGTGGGCAACGAAGAGGTTGCGAACATATTGATCAATATCGGTGTGGCCCTTATAGCTGTACTGCTGATCAGGCTGAGAAGGACAGGGAACCTGCCTGAAAAAGATGAAAGGACAAAAAAGCTGGGTGCTTATGGCCTGTCATACTCATGGCTCATCACATTTCTCGCTTTGAACGTGATATTCTGGATAGATCGCCTGCAGTTTGCACAGCTCACAGTATCCGAAGTAGTGTTCATTCTCGGAATTCTCATGCTGGTGACTGCAAAAGGTTTCCAGTGGCATTTCCTCTCAAAAGGCGATATGGACTGATCAATGATCTATAGCAGAGGTATCGCATGCAGACAAGGATCAAAGAGTTCAGAGCACGATACGATCTAACCCAGGAAGATCTGGCAAAAAAGGTCGGTGTCCGCAGGGAAACAATAGGTTTTCTGGAAAAGGGGAAATACAACCCGTCGCTGAAACTTGCATACAGGATAGCAAAATGCCTGAACTCCACGTTAGACGAGCTATTTATATTCGATGACACTGACCTCTAAAAGGAGAGATATGGAAACAAGAACGAAAGTCTGGATCACGGAAGACGGAAAACCTGTAATAGGAGAAGGTAAAGTTGCGCTACTCAGGGCCATAGATGAAGAAGGATCACTACGCAAAGCATGCAGCAAGGTAGGTGTTTCCTACAAGCACGCATGGCTGGTGCTCAATAAGATGAGCGAGCGTTTGGGCGAAGATGTAGTAGTGACAGTAAGAGGGGGAAAAACACAGGGCACCTTTCTCACTGATGCTGGCCGCAGACTCATAAAAGAATACGATATGAGCAAACAGCTGCTCAATGATACCATGCATGATGAAACATTCATGGAGGACCTTGGATTACACCTTTCCGCACGCAACCGTATACCAGCAAAAGTCATAGAGGTAGAAAAAGGAGATATAGCCTCCAGGGTCAAATTATCCATAGAAGCTGCAATGCTCAGTTCACTTATCACCACCGAGGCAGTGGAGAAACTGAACATAAAGGAAGGCGACGAAGTCTTTGCAGTGATCAAGTCCACTGAAGTGCTCATTGGCAAAAAGGCAGTGAAGAAAGATTGATGCTTTTTCGCTCCACCACCTTTCCATTCCAAAATATCAAGTACATTTTTTTCGGAACATACCATAGACCATAAGAGGAAGCAGCACAAGTGCAAATGCAAGCTGGATGTATGGCGGTGCAATATCTGCTCCACTTCCCACAACTGCAGCTGCCCGTATCCCAAGTCTCAGATATATGTAATCCAGAAGCAGGCCGAACCCCATGGAACATACTGCTATCATGCCAACATAGATCATAGCAGTCCTTTTCCCCAGGAATTTCATTACCATGGTAATGGTTGCAGCGTTGGTCGCCGGTCCTGCAAGGAGGAACACAAAAGCTGTTCCTGGACTCATACCTTTTGCAACCAGTGCTGCAGCAAGAGGCGTAGACGTGGTCGCACAAATATAGAGAGGTATGCCTATCAGAAGCATTATCAACATTGAAAAGATGCCACCTCCCAGATAGGAGCTGATAATCTCTTCAGGTATCAAGTATGCAATAATGCCTGCAATTATGGTCCCTATTATCAGCCATTTTGAAATATCCCCAAGAAGGTCTACAAATGCATACTTTATACCAGCTGATATTCTGGGAACTGTACCAGTATCAATATTCGAAGAGCATGCTCCGCCTGAACATGAACAACCGCAGCCCTGGACAGCTGGAGCGTGCAGCATGACAAGGGGTTTGCTTAAAGAGGTCTTCTTCTCAGTTCCCGATGAGAAGTTTTCAACTATGCCTGCTGCTATAGCCGTGAACAGTGTAGCCAATGGTCTGAATACCGTCATTATGGGATCAAGCAAAGCGTAGGTGATCGCAATGGAATCAACTCCTGTTTCCGGTGTAGAGATCATGAAGGATAACGTAGCCCCTTTTGATGCACCTCTTTTCTTAAGGGATAAGGCAGTAGGTACCACTCCACAGGAACATAACGGCAACGGCAAACCCATGATAGATGCATTGATCACAGACCTTACTTTTCCTGCTGATTCACCCAGATAGGACAGCACTTTTTCGTCCGGCACAAGTGCATGCAGTATGCCTGCGATCAGGAATCCCAGAAAGAGATAAGGGGACATCTCCAGGAAAAGTGACCAGGATTCAAGTGAAATACCATACAGGATCTGTATGACCGATGCTTCGGATATCATGATTCCATCTCCTTCGCGTGCTTCTGGCACATCTCCACCAGTACACTTACGTGCTCATCAGCCAGATGATAGACAGTGAAACGGCCTTCTCTTTTTGTTCTCACGAGATCGAGCTGGCGCAGGGTACGCAAGCTGTGAGAGATAGCCGATTGGGATTGTCCCAGGATATTTTCAATATCGGTCACACAAAGAGGACCCAGCTGCAAAAGTAGAAGGATCTGCAGACGTGTTGTGCATTGTAATGCGCCAAAAGTTTGGCATATGCGGTTCAGCACTTGTTCAGAGGGCAACCTATGGATCATAGCTTTAATAGCTGCTTCATCCATGCATGAATGGGACATATATATATGAACATATGAACAATAGTTCATATAAGTAACCGTCAGATCGGGGAATAGAAGAACAAAATAATTATAAATGCCAGCATCAAGAGAGATAACCAATCCTCTTTGTGCAGATCCAGTTCTAACATGGATGTCCTGTATGCACCCTGATAACATCGGCTTTCCATAGCCATCGCCAGGTCCTCTGTCACACGCAATGTATTGCGGATCATAGGCACAGCTATGGAAGGAATGGCCTTCAAAGGATTACGGCGCAGATCCATACCTCTGGAAACCTGTGCTTCTGTGATCTGCTGCAGACTCTCGTGAAGCAAGGGCACAAAACGCATGGAAATGGACATCATGGTGGCAAGGTCATAGGATGAAATGCCCAGCAGAGAAAGAGGTAGTGGGCGCAGCATCCGTTCTATACCCAAAGTAATGAGGGCAGGACGCGTGGTTGAAATAAGCAATGAAGCGAAAAGGACAAGCAGAATGAATCGTGAAGTAACAAGCATCCCTTTCCAGAGTCCTTCATAACTTACACCTAATGGCCCCAGGTAAAATGAACCCTCACTTTCTGAGAACATGACCTCTACCAAGAAGATGAAAATGAAGAACAACAGCATGGGGCGAAGAGAGTTAAGATGATGCTTGATTCCCTGCTTTGCAAGAAGTGCAAATAAGAGAAAAGCACTTGATAACAGAACCATATCCTGAAAACTGGATGCCCTCAGTACAACAACGCTAAGCAGCATTACTGATACAAGTTTCGTACGGGGGTCCAGCCTGTGAAGAACAGATCTTCCCTCGATGTAGGAAAAGAACAGTTCATTCATGGGCTGTTCCCATCCTTTTGATACGCATTATTTCCTGGAAAGCCTCTTCCACATCGAATATTTGATCTTTGACCTTTACCCCGCATCTGCGAAGCTCCCTCATCAACAAAGGAATATCGGGAATTTGTGGGAGGGTAGATAAAAAATAGTTGTCAGGTGTGCCATCAAATGCTATTTTTCCCTGGCCCATGAAAACCATCCTGGTAGCTGAGGGCAACACATGATCTAAATTGTGAGTTATGACCACTATAGTGACCCCCATGGCATGAACCTGTGCTAATGCCTTTGAGAGTTCTTTTATGCCCTTGGGATCAAGCCCTGTGAAGGGTTCATCAAGAACTATATATTTAGGACTTGCAGCGATGACACCGGCAAGGGCCACCAGCCTCATATGGCCGTTACTTAAACTGAAAGGCGATCTTGAAGTGATCTTTTCATCCATTCCCACCAGTTTTAATGACCAGCTCACTTTTGAACGCAGTTCCTCACCGGAAATTCCAAAGTTCGATGGTGCAAAAGCGACATCTTCAAACACTGTCCTTGCAAATAGTTGCTGCTGGGGAAACTGGAACAGCATTCCTACTAGTTTCCTGGCATGAACAGAAGCTGCATTATACCCATCCACAGTCACTTTTCCGAAAATGGGCTTTAACAGGCCATTGAAATGTTTTACAAGAGTGGTTTTTCCTGAACCTACTTCTCCCATAATGACCAGAAATTCACCTTCTCCTATCTTCAGGCTCACTTTGTCAAGCACCATTTGCTCTAGCTGGGTTTTTCGTGCATAGGAAAAGCTGACATTTTCTACAATGACCGACATATCTCCTCCGCCAGAGTAAGTGGAGACAATGGCTGACCATTCAGGTGAATAACACCTGCGTCTTCAAGTCTTAGTGCAAGCTGCACTAAAGGGGGCACCTCAAAAAGATCATTGTCCTGAAGGAATCCCCTGATAATGTCAGAAGGTGCGCCATCGGCTATGACCGTACCGTTATCCATCACCAGAATACGGTCTGAGATCAGTGCTTCTTCCAGCCGGTGGGTTATATAAAGCAGGCCTATTCCTTTTTTTTTAAGAGAAAGCACTATATTGAGTACTTCCGTACATGATCGTGGGTCCAGCATAGAAGTTGCTTCGTCCAGCACGAGGAATTTAGAACCCATAGCTAAAGACCCTGCAATGGCCGCTTTCTGTTTCTGGCCACCGCTCAGGGAACCTGGAGAAGCATACCTATACTTTTCCATACCAGTAACTGTTAATGCTTCTGAAACCAGATATCTGATCTCTGCAGGCGGGAATGCTAAATTCTCTAAACCAAAAGCAATATCCTCTTCCAGCGTGCTTCCAAAGAACTGCACATTAGGGTTCTGAAAGACCATACCAACAACCTGCCTGATCTTCCAGAGATGAGAAGAGTCTCTAGTATCCATACACATCACCTCCACAGAACCCTCAGTGGGCCTTAAAAGACCGTTCAAGTGCCTGGACAGAGTGGATTTGCCACAGCCATTGGGACCCATTAAGGTTACAAATTCACCCATTTTTAGTTCAAGGTCAATGGAATCAAGCACATGTGTACCATCGGGATAGCTGTATGAAAGGTCCTTAATGGATATCATGCACTTATACCTCATATCGTTCAGATATGAATGCTGCGAGCATCAATGTTATCAGGTCCCCTATAATGAAAGGTAATACTCCTGCGATCATTGTTTGCTGGAATGTGAGATGCGCTACGGACATCAACCGGAAGGCTCCAAATAAATAGATGATAATTAATCCGATTATCATACATAGAAAATTTTTCAGTATAGAGCGCTGGGGCAGAATTTCCAGGAGCTTGCCTGTTACAAATGCTGCAAAAATGAAGCCTATAAGATAGCCTCCGGTTGGACCAAAAAGTACCCCCATGCCAGAAGCACCTCCTGAGAATACCGGAAAGCCTGCTATACCCAATAAAAGGTACACCACCATACTAATGGTCCCCCATCGGCTACCCAACATGGAACCTGCAAGCAATACGAAGAATACCTGCATTGTCACGGGAACCGGTGTAATGGGCAAAGGGACCTTTACATACGCACCTACAGCTGTGAGAGATGCAAAGAGGGCAGCAAAGACCATTCTTTTCAGGTCAGTATGAGATCTATCACTAGAGATGAGATTATTGTAAACCACGGTTATGAAACTGGTTTACATTGAATTTAAAGATTATCATCTAATAATATGGGAAAAAAGAGAAAATTGGGCCGGAACAAGTTCGGCCATAGCAAACCATTATGAAAAAAGAACTGGATCAATCGCCCAGTTCTACGTCGGAGCCCGGCATGCCTCCTGCACCTGCCTTGCCCTTGCCTGAAGATGCGACCACATCATCGATCCGGAGGATCATAACGGCAGCTTCAGTAGCTGAGTTGATCGCCTGTGTCTTTACCCTCAGCGGTTCAATGACATTCTCTTCCCACATGTCAACGACCTTACCTGTATATATATTGACACCGGCTCTCTTATTACCTTTCTCATGCTGGGAGCGCAGCTCAACAAGTATGTCTATCGGGTCAAGTCCACCATTCTCCGCAAGGGTCTGCGGAATGATCTCCAAGGCATCTGCGAATCCATTTACTGCAAGCTGTTCTCTGCCTGTGAGCGTGGAAGCATACTGCCTGAGCTTCAGTGCAAGTTCTATTTCAGGTGCACCTCCGCCTACAACTACCTTGCCGTCTTCCAGGCAAACACCTACAACCCTCAGTGCATCATTGAGCGCACGTTTCAGGCTATCTACAATATGGGTAGTTCCTCCGTGAAGGATCAGAGATACGGTCTTTGCATCCTTACAACCCATCACAAAGGTCATCTTTGTGCCTTTGATATCCCTTTCTTCCACATAGTCTGCGTAACCAATGTCTTCAGTGAGGATCTCTGTGTCATCCTGCACAATAGTAGCACCTGTTGCCCTGGCGAGCTTTTCCATATCGCTCTTCTTGATCCTTCTGCAGGCATATATGCCAGCCTTCTCCAGATAGTACTGGGCAAGGTCATCGATGCCCTTCTGACAGAACACCACATTTGCACCGGTCCTGATGATGTTGTCGACCTTCGCCTTGATCATCTTCTCTTCCTGATCCACGAACAGCTGCATCTGTTCAGGAGATGTGATCTTTATCTCAGCATCCTTTTCGATCTTGTTGAACTCGATAGCAAAGCTTGTCAACATTATTTTGGCATTATCGATCCTCTGTGGCATGTTGGGCCTGACACGGTCCTTGTCTATTACAAGTCCCTGGACCAGTTCTGTGTCCTTTATGCTTCCGCCTTCACGCTTCTCGATAGTTATGTCCTCTGTGTCGACCTTATAGCCTGAATCTGTCTTCTCGGCAACAGAAAGTACTGCATCAAGGGCTATCTCAGATAGGAAGTCCTTGTGTAATTCTCCTTCACCCTTGCCTGTAAGCGCAGTTGAGGCGATCTTCTTGAGAGCTACCCTGTCCTCAGGTGAAACATCAATAGTGATCGTTTTCAGGATCTCTTCACATTTTGAAGCGGCATGCCTGTATCCACTTGTGATTATGGTGGGGTGGATACCTTTATTCATTAATTCTTCTGCCTTTGTGAGCAATTCCCCTGTAAGCACAGCTGCAGTGGTAGTACCATCTCCCACTTCATCATCCTGGGTCTTGGAAACCTCTACCACCATCTTGGCAGCAGGATGCTCAATATCCATTTCCTTAAGAATGGTGGCTCCGTCATTGGTGATAACTATATCACCCAGGGAGTCCACTAGCATCTTGTCCATGCCTTTGGGACCCAGTGTGCTTCTCACTGCGTTTGCCACAGCCTTTCCTGCAAGGATATTGATGCTCTGTGCATCTCTACCCCTGGTCCTCTGAGCTCTGTTACCTGAATAGTATGCTGGTTGTCCAGCTGTTCGTGCTGCCAAATCATTAACCTCCTCATATAGTGTTGGATAATTGAACGATCAATTTGAACATTGAAGTGCCTTTATCGAAGATATTCAACACTCGATAGTTGAATCTAGATGCAAGCAGTTCTATATAAAGATAACCAGTGTGGTCAGAAAAAGGAATTGAGATCAATATGGACCACGAAAAATAAAAGAAGAAGTACCGTTTTGGATGAAGTCATGCCTAAACATATAATTTTTTGATATGATTTGTAATAGCACAGTACACATGTTCCTTATAGCAGGCAGGGTCCGGGATACTGAATATGGCCAGCCCGCCTGCATTCCATGCCACATTAGAGATGATGTTCTTTTGATCCATCTCATCGATCATCAACTTAACTTTGGAGACGTCTTCAGCCACCTCTCTCCAGTCTCCCTGATGGACTGTGGAGGGAGCCTGCCTGAGATGAAGTTCAAGCTGCTGCAAGGCGAACTGATATGTATGTAACCATTGGATGGCCTCTTTTTCCACCTTTGCCTTTCCGAGCTTCGCATCCTGAAAAAGTTGCTTGATAAGCAATTCAATGTCTGAAGACCTGAAGCTTCTACTATCCAGTTTATCTATGAATACTTGGACCTTTTCCATTACAACCCACCTGCATAGAAAAGATGGTAGTGAAAGCACATAAGAGTTTCTCAAATCCATGTTTTGTACACCATACATGCCGATAAACTCATTTGTTCATAATTAGAACCGAAGATTTAAATATGACCATGGTCATTAATGACCTTAGTCATATTTAACTGAGATCAGATAAAAAGAAATGCGTAACATGTCCCTCCGTGAAAAAAAGAAGATCGAGACGAAGAACAGGATCTTTGAGGTGTCCGGGAAGCTGTTCAAAGAAAAAGGCTTCGAAAACACCACGATCGATGAAATAACAAAAGAAGCCGGTATAGCAAAAGGTACCTTTTTTAATTATTTCCCGACAAAAGAATCCCTTGTTTTTTATTTTGCGGAGCAAAAGGCTGATTTGATCTGCGACCTGACAGAGAACGAAGCTGTCGGTCACCTTCATACAAAAGAAAGGATCAAGAAGTTCCTTGTATCTCTTGCAGAAAGTTACGAGAAAGACAAAGATCTGACGAAATTGCTGTTCTTTGAATATGGAAGGTACATAAAGAGTTCCGGAAATGCTCCTGATAAAGACAGGAACCCGCATTCCCGCCTTATGAAAGTGATCCTGGACCTTCTGGAAGAGGGAATAAAAAAGAGAGAAGTAAAAGTGAGCGTCGATACAAGAATAGCAGCCGAAGCTCTGAACGCCGTGTATTTTCACACTTTAATGGTGTGGCTGAAGTCAGAGAACGAACTCTCTTTTTCAAGAGACATATCTGCAAAGATAGACCTATTATTCGATGGCATAGGAGATTGAGTGCAATGGTGGCTATAGAGGTTGAGAACCTGACCAAGGAATTTAATGGATTTGTTGCTGTTGATCATATTTCATTCAGTATAGAAAGTGGAGAAGCATTCGGCTTGCTTGGTCCCAATGGGGCAGGTAAGACGACCACCATGTCCATGCTTTCAACAATGTTAAAACCAACTTCCGGCAGAGCATCTGTACACGATTTCGATATATTGAAAGAACAAGATGATGTCAGAAAATCCATTGGTATTGTTTTTCAGGACCAGAGCCTCGATGAGGAACTCACTGCCTATGAGAACATGGATTTTCACGGGAGATTGTACCGTATCCCAAAGAACTTACGGGAAAAAAAGATTAACGAGCTTCTGAAGCTTGTGGAACTCGAAGACAAAAAGGACAATCTTGTAAAAACCTATTCCGGAGGAATGAGAAGACGCCTTGAAATAGCAAGAGGGTTGCTGCATGAACCCAGAGTGCTTTTCCTGGATGAACCAACCCTTGGCCTGGACCCTCAGACAAGGAACCATCTCTGGAGCTACATAGATAGACTTAACAAAGAAAAGGGTATCACAATAATCCTCACCACCCATTATATGGAAGAAGCGGACAAGCTTTGTGACCGGATCGCAATAATCGACAAAGGAAAGATCATCGCATTAGACACCTCGGAAAAACTTAAGGAAAGCATTGGAGGAGATGTGATCGAAATAATGTCCTCGGATAGAGACAAGATCCATTCGGTCATCAAAGCATTTTCCTGGGTGAAGCATGTGGACGTCCATAATGGATCTGTTACCATCAACCTTCAGAATGCAGAAAAACATGTTGCTGAGATCGTAAATGTTGCATATGACAATGGAATCGAGATCGAATCCATCTCAATTCACAAGCCCACACTTGAAGATGTCTTTTTGTATTATACTGGCAGGACCATGAGAGAGGAAGAAGCCAGCAGCAAAGATCGCATGCGTATGATGCACAAGCCTCAGAGGAGATAAAATGGACATCGTGTATACCATCTGGTTAAGAAATGTAAAACGTTATCTTCGCTCCAAAAGCAGGATAATAGGCAGCTTAGGCATGCCTACTTTCTTTTTGCTTGTACTCGGCTTTGGCCTCAATTCCGTGGTCAGCCTTCCGGGCATGAGCCACGGGTATATAGGATTTATCATCCCAGGCATTATTTCCATGAGCGTCCTGTTCACTTCTATATTCTCAGGCATACAGATCATCTGGGACAAACAATTCGGGTTCTTAAAAGAAACACTGGTTGCACCAGTATCCAGAATTGAGATCATGCTGGGACAAACCGTTGGAGGAGCTACAACCGCTCTTATCCAGGGGATCATAATTCTTGTGATCTCGTTATTCCTGGGTCTGAGGATCAGCAGTATACCGGGATTCGCTCTGGCGATCATATTCATGACATTGATAGGTCTCTCCTTCACTGCATTTGGTATTGCCTTTGCATCAAGGATGGAGGACATGCATGGATTCCAGCTCATAATGAACTTTGTCGTATTCCCAATATTCGGACTTTCCGGAGCATTATTTCCCATAGACAGCCTGCCTTCCTGGTTAAGGTCCCTGACCATGCTGGACCCGCTCACATACGGAGTAGAAGGGATAAGGTACGGTCTTTTGGGAACCTCCCAGATAGACCCGGTATTGAGCTTTGTTGTGCTCAGCGGATTTACGATATTCATGGTAGTACTGGGAGCCTACCTGTTCCGGAAGATAAGTACCTGAGGAACAGTGGAAATTTCAGAAGCTGCTTAAAAACAGAAGGTCTAAGATGCACAAGCCTGATGAACTAGAACAGATAGTGCCTTTACTGGCACTTTTAACAGCATTTCCGGCATTTTCCACTGATATGATACTGCCAGCCATCCCTTTCCTTGCTGTGACATGGGACAAGCCTCTGGCAGTGGTCAATCTGATCCTTATTTGTTTTTTCGTCACCTATGGGTTCTTCCTGCTTATCTACGGCCCCATTTCAGACAGGTACGGACGAAGAAGACCATTAATTGCCGGGATCTCACTGTATATATTTGCCAGCATGCTCTGCGCTTTGGCAAACAGTGCATCTATGCTGATAGCATTTCGCATACTTCAGGCTGCCGGAGCCGCTGCCAGTGCATCCCTGTCCATGGCCATGACCAAGGATATATTCTCAGGAAAGGAAAGGGAAAGGATACTTGCTTATATAGCGGTCATAATGGCACTGGCTCCTATGTTTGCTCCCATCATGGGAGGCTGGGTCCTGGTTTATCTTTCATGGCATTGGATATTCTTTGCCCAGGGTATGATGGGAGTAATAGGTCTTCTGGGAGTCCTCAGAACACCTGAGACACTTAAAGAGGCGTCAGAAACTCCCTTGTCAAGGGTGATGCATTCTTATGGCAAACTGTTGCTCAATAAGAAATATGTGATAATGGTCCTTGTGATGTCCATAAGCCTTTTACCGTTATACAGTTTCATCGCGGGTTCTTCGGCTGTGTATATCAATGGGTTTGGGCTGAGCGAGCAAAATTTCAGCTATTTATTTGCTTTCAATGCTCTTGCACTGATGGCAGGATCAATGTCCTGCCTTAAACTGACAGAAAGGACAAAATCCAAATACCTGATAACCGCCGGTTTCGCAGGTATCGTCCTGGGCGGCATACTTATCCTTACCATCGGTCAGCATGGACCCTGGAGCTTTGCAATCCCTATGGCTATGATAACATATTCGATAGGGATCAGCAGACCTCCGAGTAACCATCTCGTGCTTGAGCAGGTACGCAGAGATGCAGGTTCTGCATCTTCCTTATTAATATTCACATATTTCACCCTGGGGGCTGCAGGCATGTGGCTTGTATCCCAGAACTGGCTTGAAAGGATACAGATATTGGGCACTATCGCTTTGATCTGTGGTGTGCTTGTGCTGGGAACATGGCTTGTTTTACAGAAAAAGGGCATTAAAAGTGCATGATCTTCTTTGAGTTCAGAGTAATTCTCTCTGAATGCAAGTGTGCTATGATCAACACTGAAAAAGAAAAACGATCCCGGAGGGATTCGAACCCCCGACCCTCGGGTTAGAAGCCCGATGCTATATCCTGGCTAAGCCACGGGACCTGTAGGGGTATGTGATAGATGTTTTAACATAAAAGCCTTTTGTACGATCAATTGAAGAGACCCTTATATCCGGTTTGGACGAATAAAATAAAAGATCAAGCAATCAATGCTTGATTCATTCATATCTGCCATACATTTCTGCAGCGTCCATCATAGCCATCACTTTTATGGGGGCTGCATTGACAGGGAATTCGCACCCTGGAGCGAGAATAAAGCCAGATGGAGAGTTCATGCCTTCGAGTATTGTCTGCTTACAGATCTCCAGTAATTTTTCATAAGGCTCGGTGAGGAAAAGAGGAGGATTGATATTGCCACAGATGACATCGTGATCACCAAAAGCTTTGATCTGGTTCTTGATAGGGGTTTCGGGACCAAAGAGCCAGACATATTTTCCTGACCAACCCAGCTCGTTCCTTAATTTGACATAATGTTCTATGTTCTTGTTCTGGTCAGAACACGGATGCATAAGTACAGCATGCACTCCCAGTTCTTTCAAGTGAGTGTGTATCCTTTTCATGTACGGATATGCGAATTCAGCAAACATTTCAGGCGAGATCATAGTATTGGATTCAGAAGGCCCTCCATCGAATGGGAGCATGTTCTCAGCACCATATTTCTCTGCAAAATAATCTATAGCATTGATGAACATATCACAAACTTTATTTAGCAGTGAATGTGCAGCCTTTGGCTCCATGAGAAGCCAGCTCAAAAATTCAGATGTATCCGCAACGACCGAGGTTGCAGTAAAGGTACTGCCGATCTGCACACTAACGGGCATTCCCATCGCATGACATCTTGCAGCCAATTTATCTGCTTCCTTATATGCGCCGGGCAATTCTCTTTTAAAATCAGGTACTTCAAGCTTCTCGATGTCTTCTATGTTCTTCACCGGATGTTTTTTAACGAAGGGTGCACCCTGGCCCTTACCATAGGGATACTCTATCTCGCCACCAAATTCTAACGCACCTAGTGATGCATAGCCATACATCGGGGTCTGCTCGTAACCATGCAGGCGCATTGAAGCGAACTGAGCTTCAAAACACTTATCCCCATCGGCATAGAAGTCACCAAGTGATATGCCAGTGATCTTTGAAGAATAGCCTAATACGAAAGGTACCACTGGTACACGATCAGGCTTTTGTCCGGTCATAACGGCCATCATACGCTCAGACGTTGTCATTCTTTGTGTCATTGATTCACTACCCCCTATAATTTATAGGTGTTAGAATGTATGGAACCTTATCAATAAATAGATATGTATTTTTAATAGAAATTGTTTAAAATCTGAGAGATGATAACGGAAGTATTTGCTTACATGTGAAAAAAATGAGATTAGATGAAAAAGGATAACTCATATTCATGGTCCAACTCTGCAAAGCTTATCAAAAACACAAATGCATGGTTCAAATGGATATGCATCAGATCAAATAATTCAAGCCGATAAACTGATGGTTTCCTCCACTCCATGCGTAGAATCGAAATGCAAATATATGATAGATTGACATCAATCACTACATCGGTTAATATGAGGTACTATAATGAGCGAACTGTTAATCTATTGCAACGGTGAGTACGTTCACAGATCCCAGGCAACTGTTTCTATATTTGACCACGGTTTCCTGTATGGGGATGGCGTCTTTGAGGGTATCAGAGCCTATAACGGGCGCGTTTTCAAGTTACAGGAACACCTGGACAGGCTGTACGACTCGGCAAAGGCTATCGCCCTGGAGATACCGATGTCAAAAGAAGAGATGACCGAAGTCATTCTGGAAACCCTGCGCAAGAACGATCTCAAAGATGCTTACATCAGGCCCCTGGTCACCAGAGGGGTCGGCGACCTTGGCCTCGACCCCCGCAAATGCCCGAAGCCAGGAGTGTTCATCATCGCACAGTACTGGGGTGCCATGTATGGGGACCTTTATGAGACCGGCCTTACAGGGATCACTGTTTCAGTTCGCCGCAACGCTGCCGATGCACTGTCTCCCAATATCAAATCCCTCAACTATCTGAACAATATCCTTGCTAAGATAGAGGCAAACGCCAAGGGAGGCGATGAAGCCATATTCTTTGACAGCAACGGATACCTCTCCGAAGGTTCAGGAGATAACATATTCATCATAAAGAACGGTAAGGTTTACACACCGCCCACCATTAATAACCTCAAAGGCATCACCAGGGCCACAGCCATTGAACTGCTGGAAGAGATGAACATACCGGTCTCAGTGGAAAACCTGGGAATGTTCGACCTCTATACCGCTGACGAGATCTTTGTTACAGGTACAGCAGCAGAGGCCGCTCCACTGGTCAAGGTAGATGGCCGCCCGATCGGAACGGGAAAACCAGGTCCCATTACCAGGAAGATGATAAAGGCTTTCGAAGTGATCACCCAGAACACTGGTACACCTATATTTAAAGAGTAAAGCCTCTTTATTTTCACTTTTTTCAAAAACATTAATTACTCATTAAGTTAATATCACATTTATATTATATAATAGAATCAGAAAAGGTGTTCCCATGGAACCTGCACCAGACAAAGAAAAAGTGATATTAGAAAACTTAAAGTACCTGAATGACTCTGTGATCGCCATATTACTTCTGATGCCTGTGACCTTGGTCATAGCTTTTGAAGCACTTGACCCTACGGAATCGCTTAAATGGCTTTCCATTGCAACCTGGTTAGTATACATATGTGGGCTCTGGTATGTAGCTTCCAGGGTCTTCAAACTCAATGGTAGGATATTAGAACACTTGAAGGAGTGAACCTGTTGGAAAGGGAGCAAAAAGAATTCAGAGAACTAACCTCCTCGGAAGAAGCCCGCCGGATAATCAAAAACATCAAAGTAGAGCCCAAGATAGAAACATTACTTCTGGAACATATAAATGGCTGCATTCTTGCAGAAGATGTTCTTTCATTCATAGATGTACCTGCATTTGACAGGTCAGTTAAAGATGGCTTTGCCGTGCGTGCACAAGATACATACAACGCCACAGAAATAGAACCTGTGGCATTGATGAAGATCGGATCGATTGCAGCCGGATATGTCCCTGATCTTTCCCTGGGTCCCGGAGAAGCTATAGAGATCGCCACAGGTGCACCAATACCCGAAGGTGCAGATGCTGTAGTGATGGTGGAACACACGTCTGCAGAAGCTGACAATATACTTGTCCGGCGGGCAGTGTACACCAACGAGAATATCATGCGTACTGGTGCTGACATCATGAAAGGGGAACGTGTGCTGCGCAGGAATGTACGCATCGGTCCACGGGAGATAGGAGTGCTTGCTTCCACAGGTATCAGCAAAGTAGCAGTAAAACAACTGAAAGTTGGGATAATTTCCACAGGTGATGAACTTGTGCAGCCCGGCTCTCAGTTATATGCCGGGAAGATCTATGATGCCAATTCCTATGCAATAGCTGCCAGTGTGGAAGAATGCGGTGCAAAACCCATAATATACGGAATTGTAAAGGATGACGAACGTGCAATGTCTGATGTCATCGACCGCGCATTACAGGAATGCAGCATGGTGCTCACTTCCGGCAGTACTTCTGCAGGCGTGGGCGATGTAATGTACAAGATAATAGACGAGAAGGGTAAGACACTGTTGCACGGGATATCAATAAAGCCAGGAAAACCGGTAGTTATCGGTGTTGTTGAAAATATCCCGCTCATAGGACTGCCGGGCAATCCCACTTCTGCATTGTCCATATTTAATGAGTTCGTAGCTCCTCTTATATACGATTCGCTTGAAACTGACCCTCCATTCAAAACAAAAGTTAGGGCAATACTGGGAACAGGCATACGGTCCGAGGGCAGAAAGGAACTGTTCCCTGTGGGCCTGATCAGAGGCAGAGTGTATCCTGCAGATAAAACTTCAGGAGCTATTACCACTCTTGCGGAAGCTGATGGCATCATTGAGATCAGCGAAGAGACCGAGTATCTGGAACCTGGCAAACCAGTAGATGTGACACTTTTCGGAAATATAGCTCCCGTAGACATCATGGTCGTCGGAGGTCAATGTCCCGGTATCGACCTGCTGGAAGACCTGAGCGGAATGAATTTCCGGATCATAAGCATGGGCTCCAGCCGCGGATTAAGTGCTATGGCCGGAAGTATTGCTGATGTTGCAGGCATCAACCTGGCAGGGATGGGAGAGTACAATCTGGAGGCCATCCGAAACATGAGCATCCGTAACGCCTTCCTTGTGAAAGGGTATCGCCGGGAACAGGGACTTATAGTGCATCAGGAAAGCAGTATAAAGAACCTTGAAGACCTGGTTGGGAAAAAACTGGTGAACCGCAACAGGGGTTCGGGAACCAGAGCATTGCTTGACAAGCTTCTTGAAGAACTTGCTGTTAAAAAAGGCACTACAAGAGCAGAGCTTGTTCAGATGATACCCGGCTATAGCTCGGGCTCAAGGACACACAGATCGGTGTGCGAGGCTGTAAACAGTGGAAAGGCAGAAGTGGGATTCGGGATCAGGCCCTTTGCAGAAACAATGGGACTTAAATTCATACCTATTACTGTAGAGGATTTTGACTTCCTTATCAATAAAGAGATAATGGATATACCTCAGATAAGAAAACTGCTTGCAACACTACGCTCCCACGATTTTGCCACAAGGCTTCCTTCTGGCATATTTACTTATGAAAGGACCGGTGAGATAATAGAGAACATTTAACGATAGTATCATATTTGCTTGCTGTATACTATCGGTCTACATTTATAAAATCGTGTGATACAGATGGTTTTTGCAGATCTTGGCACTTATATCAAGCAAAAGAAATATATGCGAGTATTCGAAATGATATATATTCCAGGAAATACAAGATTAACACCATTTGAGAAGTTAATGGACTTTGTGTAACCTTCAATCCTTACAGTTATCATCCCCGTAGTATATGCTTCTTTAAGGATCGACAGATAAGTACCACCACCAATACCACCACCTAACTTCACAAGTAGATCCACACTGCGGGGATGATCATCAACACACTAAGTTAACATGCTATTCAATCTTTCTGCAATGGCGACCATCTTAAAATACAAAATTGCACTACTTTTGATTCTGGAAATGGCATAACATTGTAAGTAGAAACCACTCTCATTTTAAAATCAGTTCCATAAAGATTTAAATCACACATCCATAGCAAACAGAGGAGGGAACATAATCACATTCAAGGCTAATAGGAATGCACCTGTTTTTGCGGAAGGACAAGTGGAAATCAAAGCAAGTCCAGAAGTGATCTGGAAAATAATGACAGATATCAACAACTGGCCAAACTGGAATCCAGAAGTTAACAAAGCCTCATTAAATGGAGAAGTTAAGGAGGGAGAAACATTTCAATGGAAAGCAGGACCTGGAATGATCAAATCAACTATCCGCAGTGTGGAAAACGAACGCCTGATAGCCTGGACTGGCAAGACCTTGGGTATTATCGATGCAATCCACGTCTGGAAGCTGAAACCACTTAACGGAAAAACTTTGGTATGGACAGAAGAGTCCTGGGAAGGGATAGCTACCCGTATTTTTCGCGGTACGATGAGAACGATGCTGGAAAAGGCTATACATTCCGGTCTTCTCAGCCTGAAAGCTGAGGCTGAAAGCAGATCAAAACAGATTTCAAACTTAAATCAAAAATAAAAGGAATACTGGAATGATTCCTTAGGTTTCATTCCAGGACATTGTAATAGTATTCTCCCTTTGATCTTTGCTCACGGTCAAGGCGGGAATCTGGCTTGTTCACCCTGGGCCTGTGAGTATCCTCATCACGACGGAATGTGATATTAAGGTTCGAAAGGAACTTGTTCATGCCATGGTGCATACTTAATGGCGCATGAGCCTTACCATAAACAGCTGGCTCACCCTCGAAAACGATCAGCCTTTCACTGAGCATGTCTATCATATAGATATCATGGTCTGCTACCATAGCGGTCTTACCGTTGTTCTCAGCAAAGCGCTTTATCACTTTCGTGACCATTGAACGCTGCTCCACATCAAGGTGAGCACTGGGTTCGTCCAGAAGATACATATCCGCATCGCGGCACAGACATGCGGTTATGGCCACCCTCTGCAATTCACCACCGCTGAGTTCCGGAATAGACCGCTCATACAGCTTCTCAAGGCCTAAAGGCTTTACTACTTCTGTCTGGAAATAGCTGCTATCGAACTTGCGGGATATGCCCCTCAGGAAGAACTGGACCTGCATGTGAACATCTGCCTTGATGTACTGGGGCTTATAAGAAATGCTGATATTCATATCAAGCTTGCCTTCATCAGGTTCTACTTCCCCTGCAAGCACTTTCATGAAAGTGGACTTACCAATGCCGTTAGGTCCTACTATACCCAGCACTTCGCCCTGTTTAATAGATCCGGCATCGGTTTCCAGAGAGAAGCCTTCCTTGTACTTCTTGGAGAAACTACTATAATCCACCAGGGTATCGATCTCGGTTTCATTCCTTGGCGGATGGACCTCGAAGGAGATAGCTTCGGGACGGACACGCACGTTCTCCTCAGGCAGATAACCTTTCAGATACTGGTTAATGGCTATGCGCACTCCTTTGGGAAGAGTCATCACACCATATCCACCGGGTTCACCGTAAGCCACATGCACTACATCTGCCAGCATGTCCAGAATAGCAAGATCGTGTTCCACCACCAGCACGGCTTTTTCCTGTGCTATCTCCTGTATGAGCTTGGCACAGTTGATACGCTGGTATATGTCCAGATATGGACTTATCTCATCGAAGAAATAGAAATCGGCATCTTTAGCAGCACACGCAGCGATTGCAACCCTCTGTAGCTCACCGCCACTGAGCTCTGTGATATTGCGGTCGATTATGTGCGAAAGGTCCAGGCGATCCACCAGCTCGTCCATTACTCCCCTGTCATCTGTCCTTGCAAGCAGATCAGAGGTCCTGCCCTTGAAAGCCTTGGGGATAAGGTCTATATACTGAGGTTTCTGGGAAACCCTGGGAGTGCCGTTGGCAACAGCCTTGAAGTAATCATAAAGAGCAGTACCTGCATAGTGTTCCAGCACTCTGTCCCAAGTACCTCCCTCCTCTCCGAAATTGGGTACCAGCCTTCCTGAGAGGATCTGCACCGCAGTACTTTTACCGATACCATTGGGACCCAGGATACCAGTTACTCTTCCTTTCTGTGGAACCGGCAACCCGTAAAGTGCAAAGCCATTCGGACCATAACGATGCGTTGGGAATTTGAGAGCCTCGGGAAGGCCAATAATCATAATAGCATCAAAAGGACACCTGTTTATACAGATACCACAGCCTACGCACAATTCTTCCGAGATGACAGGCTTGCCGTCTTCTCCAAAGATAATGGTCTCGTCACCTGTTCTCACTCTGGGGCAGTACTTCTCGCATTCATGACTGCACCTTCGCGGCTGGCATCTGTCCTTATTAAGTATAGCTATTCGCATTTTTATCACTGGTCAAGAAAAGATAAAGATAGTTAATTGTATCAGTTCAGGAGAAGTGTCCACGTGACCAGGCAGAAATCCACTACAAGGAACTCCACATAGAACCAGTCCTTGAAACCAAATTCCTTGGTACTGATCTTTATAGCTGGATAGATGAGCCTCTGGGCATAAAATGCCAGAATGGCAACGATGGTGATCACAGCATACCATTTTGTTTCAGTACCCATGCCATACTGCATATTAGCAAGGACACCGGCAATTATACCCAGAATGGAGGCAACTGCTGTCTTGATGATACCCTGGATATGTGCTTTCCTTTTTTCCTCAGGGGTCCTTTGCTTCACCGCAAGGATCCCTTTTGCAGTTTTATCCTGCTGTACCTCGGATGCATCCTGGGTAGCTATTTGCTTATTTTTACCGGATGATTGCCTGGCTGCTTTTTTCAATGGCTGTATCTCCTGAAAATATCAATGGAATGGATAGTATAGAAGGATGTTAGTTATATAAAGCTTTATATGCGCCAGTAATGAACGAAACTAAATAAAGTCATTGCTCAGGACATTGCCTATCCTGTCAATGGATATGGCACCAAGTCCCAGATAATTGAGATGCGCAGCGAATCTGCCCGGCCTGTGTCCACCCGGATGATAGACCACTGTGAACTCCGGATCTATCCGGCTGACCATGTCCGTAAGCCCTCTGACATCCAGATGATCGCTGATCTGTATAGAAGGATATCTGAAATCGGATCTGCCGCTCATTACATACTTTGATGTGTGCCACGGCAATCGTTCCAGGTCCCACGGAGGAACAACACATAATGCATCACAGCCTGCCTCTCCCAAACCCACAACATCTCCAGCATCTTCCAGCATGCATCGGGTAAGTTCCAGAGACTGGGCCTCCATCTCGATCACATCACCATATCCCAGCGACCTTACCAGCTCAACGACCCTCTGAGCCTTCCCGAATGCATAGGCACCAAGAGCAACACAGGGGTTTTCTTCAAGCAATTGCCCAAGACCCTCTATATCATCCTCGAAGTAGCACGTTGTATCTCCCGGATCACCATAGTTGGCTTCGGTTATCAGCACATCGCATTTGGGAAGCATTGAATGGTCCTTCACATCCCCTGTCACAAGAATACGTGTACCTACCTCATTCTCCCAGTAGAATGCCGTTGAACCGGGAGTGTGGCCTGTGGGAAATGTCTGCACCTTGACGCCTGCGACCTCAAAGGAATCACATACACCCATGCTCATGCCCTTATATGCTTTACCATAGCGGATCTCAAGAGCCTGTGCAGTCTTGGACGAACAGAGAGCACGCTCTGAGAGCATTGCGGACTTACCGTTATGATCAGAATGGGCGTGAGTGATAAGATACGCATCCGGCTGAGAACATTTCTTCGGGCTGCGGGTAGTGTCAATAGAAAAGGTCACAGGTCTGCCTTCATCGGACATGAACCTGAGAGAAAGATGGGGTTTGAAACCCCCTCGCGAATTAGTCTGGCGAAAAGCCAATACTCCCATGTCAATAAGCTGCTGGGGCATAGAGATCATGATCTTACTGGCCTGGAATGCATAACTTCAGAAAGTGTGCCGCCAGATGGCTCATAGAGCTTTTTGCAGCTCAGAACTTAGCACATCTGCCGACGTTACGCCTGTGAAACGCTTGAGCACCTGGCCATCTTTTTCGATCACAAGCGTAGGTACTGCCTGTATCGCATATTTTTTTGCCAGATCCCTGTTCTGATCGACATCTATTATCTTGAACTCTACTTGGTCCTTGAACTTTTTCTCAACTTCTTCAAGAATGGGTTTCTGCATTCTGCAGGGTCCGCACCATGTAGCACTAAAATCCATTAATATTGGTTTGCTCACTTTATCACCTTCTGATATACAGCGAAGCGCAAGTCTTTTTGATCATTAGCGGTGGACAAAAAGTGCCCGGCTTATAGGGTTCACTGGCTTGCATAAGAGCAGCTTTGAACGGTATTGTAGAACCCCTGCAAAACCATTGTTTGCTTTCCATAAATACCTTTCGCAGCTTAGTCTGACCGTTCCTCCACAGTGACCTGGATCATATCCGATATATCCTTGCTGTCAGGTCAAGAGGAGGCGCATAATATGGAGCAGAGATCACAATGATATCTACAAGAGGTGCATAATCAGGGATCTCCTGGGCCGAGATACCCCCTACGGCTATCCGCAGATTAGGGTTCTTCTCCTTGAGCAAAGGAGCCAGTCTTTGAATGTCCTGAGGAGGTAGATGATCAAGCAGCAGCAGATCTGCTATATGCGCATACCTTAATGCTTCTTCCTCGTTACGGGGTTCGATCTCTATCCTGCGCACAGCTTGTATTTCATTAAGGTCACCAGCCACTCCCAGATGGTTCTGGGTGATCAGGATAGAATCACTGAGAGAATTGCGGTGATGGTCTCCGCCGCCTGCTCTCACTGCCTCCAGTTCGAAGCGGCGCATGCCGGGATGGGTCTTCCTGCTTGTTGCGATGATCACGTGCTTATTGACCTTTCGCGCAGTCTCCACGTACAGACGGGTAGTGGCAGCAATGGCGCAGACCATGGAAAGGAAGGTCTGGGAAATACGCCATAATTTGAAAAGCTGGCGCAGATCACCTTTTGCCTCAAAGACCACGTCATGGGGATTGAACTCTCCACCTTCACGCACATGCGCGATCACTTCAAGACCTTTCTTCCGATAAAAAGCCGCAAGCTCGTCCACACAGGCCGCCACGCCGTGTTCCCTTGACATGATACGCAATCTTCCGTTGCCTTCAATGCCAAGAAGATCGGTCGTTTCATCGCCATAGGGACAATCTTCATCCAGATAAAGGTCGAACAGGTCCATAAAGAAATTTCCTATTGTCTTATATAGATAGCGTTTTTACACATATCTTAAAGGAAGATTGCATCCGTAGGATATTAAAATAACCCTTAAGATGAGAAATAAGGCTTAAATACGATCATTGAAGCAAATGATCAGAGTTCTATAATATCAGCAACAAAAACAAAGTGACAGGAATGGTCATGTAATGCTTGTCGATCGAATGACCGGTAATATATAAACTACTTGTCAATCCTTGACAACCAGTATATAAATGTCTTGTCAAACAGATGACAACTAGTATATAAAGCACTTGTCAAGCAAATGACAAGCATGATATAAATCCCTTAATCATACCAGCTTTAAAAAACAGAAGAGGATTTTGATAAAACTCTTTTTAATCTATCTGCATAAATTTCCTCAACGCAAAGGCGCTAAGGCGCAAAGAAGGAAATAAAGAGCTTTGCGTCCTCGCGACCTTGCGTTAAAAATGATTTGTAATGATAAATGTATAGAGATCAAAACAATAACAAATACGATTCTGAGAGATTAAAGACCAAACAGCCTCCCGACCATGTTACAGCCTTCCTTAACCAGAATTCCCCTCCACAATAGCGATCTCTTCATCCGTCAGTCCGTATAGCTCATACACAAGCCTGTCTATCTCAGCATCCGTTGCGTGGATACGGTGCTGTATCATCTCCTTCTCACTGCCAAGCTTTGCAGAA
>NZ_MVQX01000020.1 GCF_002067275.1 Methanomethylovorans sp. PtaU1.Bin093
TGGATTCCTAAATTCCGCAGATATCTAGTATACAGTGAATTGTTCTTTTATAGGGGATTAGTGATTTATTGGTGCGGCAATTACCCACACGATATTGAAGAGAACCAATTAGATTTAATGAATACAATATAATTTATGAAGAAGTTAAAGAACAAAATGCCTCAAATTCATTTAAGCTGCCTTATTCGGATACTATCATTCATATAGTAAACTCTACGTCTGCATAAGACAGCTCTATCAAAAAAGTATCCGATTCAAATAACGCGCACCCTGTTAGCAGGGCAGCTATGGACCATTTCAACATCCTTTTTCTCTAAAGTCTTGAGAAAAATAGCATTCCTCTTCATCATTACCAGCTTCTTTTCCTGAAGGCGCTCCTGGTATATACGTATGGAACGCAGGAGGTCGATCTTCCTGAACTCCGGCCAAAATGGAGCACAAAAATATGTGGCACATTCATTACCAGATGTCTGCCAGGGAAGGAAATTGGATACCCGCTCATCTCCGCCAGTACGGATAATAAGGTCAACATTGGGGACAGGATCTCCCGCAACAGGGTAGAGGTGATCAGCAATTGTACCTTCGGTTATATCTTCAGGGTCTAGTTGCCCTTTATCGATCTTTTCTGCAATTTTGCGTACTGCCTGGATTATATCCTGCCGGCCTCCATAGGCAATAGCTACGTTAAGATAAAACTGATCGTAGTTCGCCGTGCATCTCTCAGCTTCTTTGATGGAGTATCGCAAACCGGAAGGAAGCTTCTGGAGGTCCCCAATAGCTCTGATGTGCATTTTTCTTTTATGGGTGCGCTCATCCTGGCAGAGCTCATCGAATTTCAGGCCAATAAGTTCGAATAACTTTTGTTTTTCATCTTCAGACCTGTTGAAGTTCTCTGTAGAAAATGCATAGACCGTAAGTTGTTTGACGCCTACCTCATAGGACCATTCGATCACTTTCTCAGTTACACTGGCACCTCTCACATGTCCATAGTTGGTCAATTTACCAACCCTGTTAGCATATCTGCGATTTCCATCCATGATAATTGCAATATGCTCAGGTACATCCAAATGTGCAACTTCTTTTGAAAGAAGGCGCTCATATGCACGATAGGCAATATCGCTTATGTATTTTAATATAAAAATCCCTGCCTAGTTTTTCTACCTTTCGTAGCACATCAAACCACAAAAATTACTTGCATCTATTGTATAAAATGATTACTTTGAGGTGTTTCAATGTTCTATTTTAATAGTTTTCAAGTACTGAACGAACAACATTCCTGTAATCCTCTTTGAGAAGATATATGTTATGATCTCCGGTCACATCGATGCTGAGGATCCCAAGTCGTGTGTTCATTAAACCGACCATGGCAGAAACTCCCCTGTAGCTTACGTTGAAATCAGTTTTATTCAGGTACCCGTACACATCACCGGTTGTGAACTTGTCCCCTTCAAGAAAAAGCTGCAATACCACTTTACGAATACCGGTATCATCTCTGCTGAGATATTTTATGAGCCTCTCCCTAACGCGGTCTTCTATCGTTTCCAGTACAAACACCTCGTTTTTTTTATATGCGATTTAAGGTTATAAAGTTATTGCGATTTATATAAATTAAACTGATATTGGTAGCCAAACTGGAAGTACGTATATCATTCTTGCATATATAATTTGGGTTTTAGAGCGGGATCTTTTCTACTATCATCCCACCGGGAAATGGATATCTTTCAATGATACACATTTCTTTTACATCTGCTGATATATCCATTTTTATCTCTTCAAGTATCCAGGCAGCGATATGTATCTCTTCTTTACTCACCTGGAACAACTCTTCAGGAACACCTGATGACAACAACAACTCAGCCACATGCTGTGCAGATTTTTCCTCGCTGCTGCATGTTATTATACCATAGATGATGGTTCCATCTTCGGTCAACTCATCAAATTCCCTGGCTGTTCTTTCAGCTATGCGCAGCAGCCTTCTTCTAAGCTGTACAGCATCTTTATACCGGGAAGTGCATAAGTGTCCTTTTTCAGTGGTCTTTAATATCTCTACGCCGATATTATATGAACCATCAGCAGCATTTGAGATCTCGTCCCGCAGTCTATAGCCTCTGAGTTTCATTCCCTGAGAATTTGTATCTGAGAACTCTAGCTCATTCATGTTGAGGAAGCAACCTACTTCATTTGCCATCCTGGCCACTTCTTGTGCCCCCTCTATGGCCGGGATCTCCAGACCCGCTTCCATTCCTGTATTCATAGCTTTTTTTATGGAACTTGCGTAATTTTCCATATTAATGTTCCAGATATCTGCAGGTGGATGGAACCTTATCTCATCAAGACCGGCAGCTGCAAGCTGTTCCAGTATATTATCATCCAAAGGCAGAGCAGTGTATAGATGAATATGATGCTCTTTTCCGAATTCTGATCTGAGCACTTTGATATATCTGAACACTTTCTCAGGTTCAAGCAACGGTTCCCCGCCGGTGATCCCCGTGCCAAGTGCTCCCATCTGTTTAGCTTCTTCTATTATGTCCATATCTGAGTTAACAGGTCTTTCATTTGCAAAAGTAATGTCTTTTTTCCTTTCATCAGAAATGGGGCAATAGAAACAGTTCTTTCCACAAATACCAGTAATAAAAAGGACCATTTTTGCTCCTTCCTGGCATAATTTACAGCCTCTGGAAAGATATGTATAACAGGAACCTGCTTCTCCCTCAGATATGTTCAGCATAATGGCGCAACCATAGATCTTATCATATATATCTATTGTTTAGTCCATTTGCCTTAAATACCTTTATCTCTTTGCCTATTACGTGGTGTTGAGCAAAGGGTACATAGTAGTTTGCGGCTGCAAAAAATGCGGGAGGTGCAGGACCGTTTGTCCGACCTCTGCTCTTAAACGAACAACTGACTACAGGCCAAAGATCGACCATGAACTATGTAACAGATGCATGCTTTGTGTGCGGTGTTGTCCCAACAAAGCTCTGGTCTATATGGAATAGTGTTGTTTCTGATTTGAGAATACATATTACAGCTTTTCCTCAGATAAAGCCTCTGAATATTATCCTTGAAGCAATTGCCGATGCAGAGAACATAATTACTGATATTGGCAGTGCTCTGGAGAGTTCGTACATCATCTGGCTTTTATCCCCTCCATGTTCGATAGCATTTGAGAATCGGACAAGGATCATTGTGATAAGTATAAGGTATATGCCTATTGACAGCATGAACATGTTTGGGCCTATGGAAAGTTCCAGGCTCTCGGGTGAGATATCCGCAGGCCCGGGGATCACATTCGGGGGCAGTTTCGATATGCTATGTGCCACGTTCTGAAGGATCTTTGCGATGACTTCGGAGAGTGCAATTGTCACCCCTGCTATGAGCGGAGCAAAGATGCATGCAGTAGACTTCATCGTAGATGTCATGTCGTACAGTGATTCCTTTATGCGCCTTTCCACTTCCTGCAGGTCTTTCATATGATCGGCCAGCTTCACTATGGCCACACCAGCAGCTTCGTGGCTCTTATGTACGCTTTCCAGGAACAGTCTCATAGTAGTTTTTATCCTTTCAGAATACACATTTTTAAATGCACCATACTCATCATCGAATATCGCGCTATGCAGGTCACATCTCATACATGAGATGTTCACAGCGGTTTTCTCGAAAGGCTCGCTGATGGATGCCCCTTTCATATTGGCAGCAGTGTGTATAAAAGCCTCTTCTGCAGACCTGCCTTCTGATATTCTCCTGCCCAGGATGAACAGAGCATCGGAAAACTCGTTTTCCATTGCTATTATCTTGTCCCTTATTCTCTTGTATGGGCCATATGCAGCATTCAGATACCATGAGAACGTAATGCTTATACCGACCAATACCAGCAGTGCAGTAGGTACTACTCCTTCAAGCACAGCTGTTGAAATGATGCCATAAGGATTTCCCGCATACAACAATATGTATCCCAGACCACATACAGCACTTCCGGTCATTAATGCCATAATGAGTTCCTTTTTCTTTTTTGATGGCAGCCCCTCCAGTTCCGGGTGTGTGTCCGATATTTTCTGAGGTACGAATGCTGCAGGTCTTTGCATAAGCACATATTCTGCATACATGAATGTGATCAAAGGCAATAGTATATCGTATGTCAGTATGAGGTTAGTACTTGTGATGCGTATCCCCACAACAGCCATTGCAGGCAGCAACGCTACCAGGGCGAGAGGTATAAGGATGAATATGGAGTACAGTACATACGTAGGGAGTTTTAGTTTTGCAGCATAGCTCTCCATAAGGTTCCGTGTCCCTTCCAGTACAATATCCAAAGACCGGTTCAATGTAAAAGTGCGTTGTGCAGGATCAGTCTCGCTCATGGAGCTTCTGATAAGATGCAATGACCTTTTGAAATGTTCACTGTTCTTACCCCACATTTCCGAGAACTGGACTACAGCATCATCCATGCCGGCATATACTCGTAAATGGAGGTTCCATAGCATCTTTCTCAGATCCCTGGCAAGGGGCCTGTTCGAGTTCTCTGCGGCAAAATGTACGGCTTTTTCCATGTTAGGCACTATCTTCATTGACATTACGACATAGCTCATTACTTCAGGCATGTCTCCTAATGATGTTATCTTCATGTATCTGGCATGTATCTTCACATATTCACTGAGATACCACAATGCTGCAACAGGCAGGATCAGGCTTATAATAACGATCGATATAAGAATGCCTGATGAAGTTGTAGTGAACCTGAAAAATAGTGCGTCCATCAACAGGAAAATAATGAACAGACTGGCTGATCCTATATAGGAAAAAAGTGTAGTTTCATAAGGTTCCAGGTCAAACCCTGTATAAACAAGCGCGTTCATATATTCTTGGCTTACTGCTTTCTCACTTTTCTTCTTGAATTCCCCATGATCTGTTATATATCCGGAGAGGTATCTCCATGTGAACTTGCATCCCCTGTAGTACCAGTTATTATTATGCATCATTGCCACCCTGTACTTCCTGGGCCAATGAACTGGAATATAGTATCTTGTCGCTTGTTGCAGCAGACAGTTTTTCATTTTTTGTCGCTATGATCTGTTCCAGCCATGCACACCATTTGTCATATACGCGCTGCACGTCTGGCTTGCCAGCGATCTCTTTTTCCTTTTCCATGAACATCCAGAACATGTTATTAGAGGCGGATACCATTTCAGCCTCAACGAATGCTGAGTCGGTTTTACCGTATTCCGCCATTTTAAGCTTCATGTTTGCGCGTATACGGATGTTCTTTGAAGCTTCATCCACGGATATCCCCCATTTTCTTGCAATTTTCCTGATCAATGCAGACTGTCCTCTATCAAGCAGGTCTGTTGGTATCAGTGAATTGACCGAGGCATCAAAAGTGAGGATGTCAGAGAAGACACTGTATGTATTATCAGGATCCCACACTTCGTTCACTTCCGCTATCTGTATCACTTTACGTTTTGTTGCCATACTGCCTGCTATGCGGGTATTGGAACATACTATTACGGCGTCCGTAGCCCTGAACGAGGCAGGAGGCACTCCAAGGGTATGCACTATTCTCTCGTAAACGGCATTTGTGGATGCACCATGTATGGTCCCGATCACAGAATTACCTGCTGTACCCACCTGCATTGCTTCATACAGCATTGCGACTTCCGGTCCTCTCACTTCACCTATTACAAGAGACGAACTGCCAAGCCGCAGGGATGCACGCAGGGCTGTGGCCGGGTCTATCTCAATACTGGACCTCACTATAGAGGACTGGGCATTAAGACCCTGTGCTTTCCATCCCAGCTTCTGCAATTGTTCGAGAGGTATTTCCGGTGTGTCCTCTATTGTCAGTATCCTGTATCTCTGGGGCATTTCCATAAGCATGGCACATAACAGGGACGTTTTCCCGGCTCCTACTCCCCCGGCTATCAGCACTGATGCATGTCCATCCATCATGAAGCTGAGCAGACCTGCTGTGAGAGGGGTGATAGCACCGGTATTGATCAGTTTAGGCAGTGTCCAGGGAGCCTTTGCATGTTTTCGAAAAGCATAGGCCATTCCTTTTGCACTCAATGGGTCCCCTATCACTGAAACACGTACTCCGTACTCCTGGAGAGCCATTTCCAGAACAGGTGTCGCTTCTCCGAAAGGTCTTCCACTTATCGTCCTGAACCGCGAGACCATGGAATCCATTTCCTCCTGGGACAGGAATATATTAGTAGTACATTCTTCCCCGTTCATCACCACATGCACAGGATTCCGGTCTGCAGGAGCATTAACATATATGTCGGTCACTCTTCCATCGGATAACAGGTCTTCCAGGATCCCAAGTCCTGTTGTGTATTTTGCCAGCAGGTCAGAATACATGTCCAGCTGTGAAGGTGACAAAACCACTTTTTTATCCCTTGCCTCTTCACGCAGTAATCTCTTACAAAGCCTGCGGAAATATTCCCTTGAAAGGGCGGGATCTGCAAAATTCATATCTTCAGGCCTATGTTTGATCATACGGTCCCGGACATTGTCAATGAGCAGAAGTTCCTCAGGCTGCATGTTGTATTCAGCAGGGTTTACGACATAGAGTTTTTCGGGTTTGTCTGTAAATTCATATATAGATATGGGTAATTTCCTTCCGTCATCTCTCTGCACGTCATAGCATTCAATAAAAATAGTATTCACTGGCGGTTCTGTATAAATACGGGATGTGGAGAACAAAGGCCGCACGTATGGCTGAAGATTTTTCTCATGATCAAAAGTTCCATCAGGCTCACAAAAAAGATCGTTCACGAGGGGGCTCATCTTTCTGATTATATCATATAATGTTTCCTGAAAGTTCCCTATACATTCATTGCACTCCGGATGAGTTTCCTTTTCAGCTTCACATGTCAGTTGTCTGATAATTCTTTCAGTATTGCTATAGGCTTTAAATGGCGATCCTTTTGCTGAGTTTATAATTATCTCCATTTGTTCATTTCTGTTCTTTTTGCAGGTCTCCTTTGGATCGCATGTGCAATTGAAGGAAACTGTTTCCATGTTCTCATATGTTCGTAAATGATCTTCCAGACGGGCAAGTGAGTAAATTTTCTGGAGGATCGTTCCATCGTATTCCCTGTCATAAAGATTTGATATGACAAGTCTTTCTGTTATTGCTTCTTTGAGCAGGATGTTAAAGATATTTGATCTACATCTGGGGTTATTTAGTGTAGAGTCTCCGCTGCAGTCCGAACATTCAATGATTATGGAGCTTGTGTCCCTGGTTTTCTTTACTCTATAAGTGCACTCTTTATTTTCTATTTCGTTCTTCTTATGTGTTATAGAAGCGAACAGTTGCTTGATATTTACCGGCATCTTTTCATTTTCAGGATCATGGAATGATCTTAAGGCTTGTTTCAATCTATTGTTTGCTTTGGTCCCGGTTCCTGTGAGCAAGAAATGTAATTTGTGACTCATTCATACACATCTTTAGTATATTTATTTTCATGTACTATCGGTATTTACATACAAAAGCTTTTCTATGAGTCTGGCGGATTGCCAGCCGGCAAAAAATTCCTGTCATCTGTACCATCAGGTGCATATCTGCAAGCAAGATTATTTATTCTATTAATTTTATATAATCATTCCATGAAGCTCATTGTGATGATTCCAGCCTACAATGAAGAAAAAACCATTCAAAAAGTGATCAAAGAGATACCCCGGAAAATCGAGGGCGTAGATAAGGTAGAAGTCCTTGTCATTAACGATGGATCCACGGACTCTACTGTAAAGGTCTCTTTAGAAGCAGGTGCGGATCACATTGTTTCCCAAAAGGAGAACCGTGGACTTGCGTTAACTTTCCGTAAAGGTCTTGAAGCATGTCTGGAAAGAGGCGCAGATATAATTGTGAACACTGATGCAGATTTCCAATATAACCAAAATCAAATTCCAGATCTGATCGATCCTATTCTTCAAGGCAAAGCTGATATTGTATTAGGTTCCCGATTCAGGGGGCACATTGAATACATGCCTCCCCAGAAGAAGATCGGGAATATTCTGGCCACGCGTGTGACACGCATGGCTTCCGGCTACCCTGTGACCGATGCACAAACGGGTTTCAGAGCTTTCACAAGAGATGCTGCACTGAGGATGAACATTCTGGCTGACTATACTTATGTCCAGGAAACGATCATGCAGGCTGTTAACCATAACCTTACCCTGGTAGAGATCCCTATTGAATTCAGAAAAAGGGACGGTCATTCAAGACTTATGTCAGGGATCTTCCATTATGCTCAGCGTGCCACTGCTGTGATACTACGTACCTATCGTGATTATGAACCAATGAAGGTCTTTGCTTCCATAGGTTTTGTGTTTCTGGTAGTCGCTGCGCTATCCGGAGTAACGGTATTGGTGCAATTCATAAAAACCGGAGTTGTGGTCCCAAATATCTCGTACGCGATACTTACGACCATGCTGTGTTTAACTGGTCTGCAGATCCTTGTGTTCGGTCTGATAGCTGATATGCTGAAATACCAGAGGATACGCGAAGAAGAGATATTATACCGTTTAAAGAAAATAGAGATGGAATAATTGCAATTTAGCTTGATGAAAGGATGTTGCAACGATCCAGCATGAATATAATTGTACTAACATCATCTTTTCCCAGGGACAAAGATGATTATAAGGCCCGGTGGATACTGGAATTAGGGCAAGAGTTCGTGAAAGATGGCTTACTCCCATCTATCTTATGCCCTCATGTGAAAGGGTCCAAAACTTATGAAACAATAGACGGTATTGAAGTATATAGATTCAGGTACGCACCTGAACGATATGAGTCACTGGGATATGGTAATTTCCTGCCACATGAGAACTCCAGCTCTTTCATTGGTGTTTTACTGCAGTATCTGCTCAATTCTCTTTTGATGCTCAGCCTGTTATTTTTTATGTTCTTAAATCTCCATAAGCTAACAAAGAAGAAGAAAGCTAAACTTATCTTTTCTAACTGGGCATTCCCCGCTGGCTTTGTTTCTGCAGTATACCGCCAGATATCAGGCATCCCTTCTGTTCTGAAAGTATATGGCACAGATCTGGTATTCCTTAAAAGGTTCAGATTAAGACCACTGGGCAAATACATTCTCGATGAACACGATGCAATAATAGCCATCAGTGAATACACTAAAGCTTGTGCTTTGACCTTTGATGTAGATCCTGAGAGAGTATCAGTATTTCCGGTTGGCAGCAATTATCCTATAAAAAATTGTTCAGCATTTCAGGAAGACTTTGAACGAAAATGGTGCTTGTCGGACAGACCTACTATATTCACTGTGCACAGACTGATACCGCTTAAAGGCACATCTTTTCTGATCAAGGCGATGAGCAAGATCGCATCTGTCCACCCGGATGCTCTGCTGGTCATAGGGGGCGAAGGTCCGGAGCGTAGTATGCTGGAATCTCTTGTCAGAAGCTATCAGCTTGAACATAATGTGCTATTTACGGGTCTGCTCCCGAACGAAGATCTCCCTTTATTGTATGAAGCATGTGATGTATATGTAATCCCTTCTATTACCGATAAGTGGGGAAACGCCGAGGGTTTGGGTATGCCTGCCCTGGAGGCAATGAGCTATGGAAAACCAGTTGTGGGATTTGATTCAGGTGGTCCGGGTCTGACAATAACGGACGGATCGAATGGATTCAAGGTTCCGGAAAAAGACTGGGAAGCTATGGCCGACAGGATAATCCTTTTGCTTTCTGATCCAGTTTTAAGGACTAAGATAGGTGATAACGGTAGATCCATGTTCGATGATTATCGCTGGGATAAGGTTTCCCCCCTTTATACGGAGGTGCTTTATAGTGCAGTTAAAGGATGAAACTACCCCTAAGTTCGAATATCAGTTCATTGTTCTTTCACTATGGTTCGTATGTATCGCATGGGCTGCTAATTTGCTGGCCATGTTCTCTCTTTTTTACAAACCGATACTTTTTGCAGCACTACTGTTGATAACAGCTGTTTTCGTTTTTTATTTTCACAAATACCGTGCTAATAATGGCACGTCCAGACAGAACATCATTGCAATCTTATTTATTCTGCTCTTTTCCATCTTTACTTCTCTGTATTTCCATGATACATTCTACGGAGGCCGGGATCCAGGTATCTATTCAACCAATGCTATCTATCTGGCAGAGCATCATACGTTGCTCATCGACTCTGCTATGAACGATCTCATACCACGTTTTCTGTCTCCGAACAATTACATCACGACCAGCGATGGAAAACTTATTTCCCAGTTCCATTTCGGGTATATTTCCTGGGTAGCGATCCATTACAGTCTTTTCGGTATACAAGGTATACAATGCAGTAATCTTCTTCCTTTGTTCATAGGGCTTGTAAGCATCTATCTGATCGGAAAAGAACTAAGGAATTCGTATGTTGGTCTGGGCGCTGTGCTGACGTTTTCGGCTACATATCCTCTGATCTGGTTCTCAAGACAGACCGTGACCGAGATATTCTTCATGGCCCTCTTCTGGTTTGGAGTACTGTGCTGCCTGTATCTGCTGCAGCGGAAACGGAATATCTACTATATTTCATCGATGTTAGCTTTTGGGATGCTACCCTTTGTACGTATAGAAGGCTTGATACTCTTTGGTTTCTATTTCCTGTTTTTATTATACGACATTTCATCTGAGCGCTTTGGTCCATCGAACCAGAGGATGACAGATGATATTGGCTTAGATCATTTTTCGGGTAACAGAAAACACGGCATATCCTATTTCCTGAATAAATATTTCCCTGTACTGTTTTGGTCCGTATTTTTACTGACTTCAGCATTGCTACTTTATTATTACTTTTTTATGCAGACAAGATATCTTGGGGTCATAGATGCTGTCCTGAACCATTTTTCAGGCGGTGTGATTTCATCTTCTACAGAAGCAGCATCTATGGACAGAACGGCTATAAGATACCATTTTCCCGAATTCGTGTATATGGCATTATCTGAGTATAACCTTCAGTTGCCATTGATCTCCATTTTCCTGGTTTTCATCGTATCTGTGATCCGCAGGGATATCAGTTCCAAAAAACAGCTCCTTGTGATCTTCTTTATGCTTCCTGGCTTTCTTTACCTTCTTTCTCCTTTCATCACCCTGGACCAGCCCTGGTTCCTCAGGAGATATGTAGCTACAACCATACCAGGAGCTTTTTTACTGATGTCCGTTCTGATACATGATCTGTCAAAAAAGAAAACCGTGTACATGTGCCTTATGTCCCTGGTCATGATACTGAATATTTATACTGCTTTTCCCATCCTGTTCTTCTCTGAAAACCAGGGGATGATAGCAAGCGTAGGGAATATTGCTGACCGCGTTGGTCCCAATGACCTGGTACTTGTGGACAGATATGCTGCAGGTTCATATAAAATGGCAGATCCTCTTTTTTTTGTGTACTCAAAGCCAGCTCTCTGGTGGGATGCTGACTCTGTTGGAAAGCTCAAAGATGATCTTAACATTTCCAGTTTTGATACAGTATATATACTTACAAATGAAGCAAAATCTCTGGATAAATATTTCAATCCTGTGGAGCTGGAGCTTTTTTACACTCAGGCTGTCAATTTGGAACAGCTCGAGGTTACAGTGGACCTGAACCATTATCCTCACAGGGAACCAGATGTTTACGATATGGATTACTCCATAGCTCGCCAGCTTATGCAAAGACCTGCAAATATAGTGACCAGAAACTTTGAATTGCAGTTGTATAAGGTTACTGATAGTTCTAATATGTTCATGTGATCGTTAAGAAGGTGATTTATACGACCATAGGTATGATCAACACTGCCCAGCCTTATACTGGTATAGGGAATTATGCATTTTCCTTATTTGAAGCTATTAAAGGCCAGATGGATATCGATCACGTGTTCTTTGATACCAGGCAGTTCACTCTAAGCGAACTTACCACATCGAAGAACATAGCCGCCACAAGAAAGATACCACTTGTTGATAATAATCCTTTTTTTTATTACCGGATGCAGGGTCACATCCCAAAATACGACCTCTATCATCTTACCAATCAGAACATTTCTTTTTTTAAGGTGGCACCTAAAGTAATAACCTGTCATGATATCATCCATGAGATGTACCCGGCAAGCAGGATGCATCTGATGATGGGCAAACTGATGTATAAGGGCCTTAAGGATGCAGACCATATCATCACTGATTCTGATGCCACTGCAAGCGATCTGCAACGTAAATATGGGATATCCAAAGAGAAAATGACCACCATATATCTTGGTATCGATCCTGCGGTGTTCAGACTTTATGAGGATGTTTCTTCGATATGGTCAAAATACGGTCTTGAAAAAGATAAGGAATATATCCTGCATATTAGCTCAGAACAGCCACGGAAAAATGTGGAAGGCATCATTAAGGCATTCTACAGGTTGAAAAAAATATCAGGAAGAAAGGATCTTGTCCTTCTGAAGGCAGGAGAACCGCAATATGCACATGACAGGCGAAGTATCAAATCTCTGATAGCTTCCCTTGACCTGGAACAAGATGTGCGTTTCCTGGGGAGGGTCCCGACAGAAGATCTTGCCAGGTTGTATTGCATTGCGAAAATGTTCGTTTTCCCATCTTTCTATGAGGGTTTCGGACTTCCGGTCATAGAGGCCATGGCATGTGGATGCCCGGTGATCACATCCAATGTATCCTCTTTGCCTGAAGTTGCAGGTGATGCCTGCATTATTGCAGACCCGGACGACCATCAGAAAATGGCCAGCTACATGCTTCAATTGCTTCAGGATGACGTGCTCAGGTCTTCTCTCATTCATAGAGGTATAGACAGAGCTGCTCAGTTCTCATGGGAAAGGTGTGCAAAACAAACTGCACAAGTTTACACAAGTGTTCTTGAAGGCATTTGATATCAAAGCCCCTCTTTTTTCCTGAATCTCCTTCCAACCAGATCGATCGATCCTGTGATCATCACACAGATCAGTATTATATTAGTATTCAGGTGGGAGCTTATTGAACCTCTCCGTATTTCTTCTGTGATCAGCAGCACCATAAAAATGGCAATCAATGTCAGGCACAAGCGACGGTTGAATTCCATTAAGCTTCCGTATTTTTCTTCCTTCCGGACCTTTCGGGTATGATCATCAGTAAAAGTTTCCCTGTTCGCATATGCCAGAAGGACCGCTATGCATACAATGAAAAGGAATAGCACGATATAGATCGGCACATTAGTGCCCATGGCTTTTGACGATAAATTCTCCACACTTCCATTGCCTGGACCCTTATCTACTATATTAATATCCTCATATATCGATCTGAGTATGTAGGATATAGTTTCAGGCCCCCTGCCGTATCCTTCTGAGGTATTCGGCAGACCCAGGATACAGAATAAACCAGGGTCTTTTAAGTTCACGCTATAGATGATGTGCTCTTCCTGCTCTCCGATCTTACTGGGAGCAGCGTATGACCATTTTCCTTTTTCTAAGTAAGCAATGTAAATATCTTCAGGTCCAAGTCCTCTGTTCTTAAGCCATTGCTCTTGCACAGGGAATTCTATGTATATGGTGCCGGGATCTTCTGGATAAAGGCTCAGGTCGTATATACTGTGGATGTTGCCCTCTATCTCATTTTCCTCACTTGGTAATCTTTTCAATTCCTTCAGTAAAAAGGAGAAGTCAGCCACATCTTTATTATAATATATATTGAAGGTGCTAATGCTGGTGTTCTCGATAGTTATTGGTATCTCTTTCACCGGCTCTGTAAATGAGAGGTTGGTTCCATACTGTACCTTAATGTTCAAATTCCCCTCTTCGTTGGGCACGTTCTTTTTGCTGACCAGCATCTTGCCATTATCTTCGTTCTCCAGGGCCAGATATCCTCCAAGAATGGCTACAGGTCTGCCTTTTTCAAGCAGGATCTCGCTGTTCTCTTCAAGTGTTATCCTTATATCCTGAAGGCCATCACCATTGATATCAGTGATCTCTGCTGTAGAGCCATCTCTGAACGTATCATGGTCCTTTATTACAATGGCATGGTCATTGACCCTATTTATCTCAAGCAGCGCACTGGAACTGTTAATACCTTTTACGATATCTTTGCATTGAATGTTCACCAATGGTATCTCATTGTCCATTATAACTTCTTTATACGATGCTGTTTCATTCTCTCCGATCTCAAGATATGACAGGGCCTTTCCTTCTCTGTAAAGAGAGAACCTTACCTTATGTGCAGCCGGGTCTATTGTATTCATTTCTAAGGATATTCCATCTCCCAGCTCTATCATTTTGCTGGAATTGACCCTTATGTTCATATCATACATTATCCTGGAGAGGACAGCTGATGAATTGTCTATTTCCAGTATGCAGTAGCGTTCACCAAGGTATGCAATAGTTCTGTCCAGGGGACTTTCATCATCATGATCGTGATATTGGAGGCTTCCGTATACCATCTCGTCTTTACTCAGTACATTGTCGTCTCCGGGAACGATCTTAAGGAACTCCCAGCTTCTTTTTCCTGTAACATCAAAATAAAACAGACCCGGTGATGTCCAGGTGTTCAGTTCATTATCATAATTGGACAGATCAAAATACGTATGATCGGTTGTGTTCCTGTAAGGATAGAATACTATCTGCTCTTTTTGAGGCGGTACTATAAAATAATCTATTTTTAGTTCTTGGTCCTTGCTAATGGTATCATACAGGGGGACAACTGTGCATTCTTCTTTGCTGAAGAAGGCTTCATCATTGTACGCAAAATATGCATCTGATTCGACTTTAATGTCTCCCTTTGGCAGTTTAATATTATATGGATAAGAGGATGCGGGTAACCTTATGTTCATCCATTTGTTCTTTGTATCCAGCCTTGTCTTGTAGTTACGGTCCTTCCCCTCTATGGTTATCTCCTGCAAGCCTTCTTCATGCAAGGTCATAAATTTTAATGAAATCCTTTTATTGGAGCCTACATACAGGTCTCCGGGTGAAAGGACGAACATCTTCCCATCAAAGACCAGCTTGTCCTGTGCACTGCGCAGTTCGTCTATTATAACATCATCGTTAGATATGAGCTTTATATGGTAGATGCCGTCCTGCAGTCCAGGCACTTCCAGCATCCCTGTCTGGACTTCTCCTGCTCTGCGGGTCGCTGCATTTTGTCCATCGTCAGGTATGACCACAGATCCGACAATTTTTCCAGAGGGTAAATAAACACTTATATTTAGTTCGTCTTCTCCCACGTACCAGTTGAGGTCATGTTTTGAAACAGAAAGGCTGAGGGTCTCGTTGTGAATATATGCGTATAGTTCATGTTCTCCTCTTAATTGCATAGAGCTTCTTGTTTCTGCAGAAGCATTAGTGTTAATGGTTCCCATTCCATTGAACTTCACATAAGGGGCTATGGAAAATGTATAATCAGATGATGGATCGTTCAGTACTGCTTGAAGGTCCGTCACATTATTGTGGTTGTATGAGTATATTCTATATTCATCATTAGAGACCAATGGAACAGAATCCTCGAACCTGTCCAGTAAATGGTTGTAACCCACTCCGGTTCTCAGGCATATATAACCGTTAAGAAGCGAGGTCTCTGCTGAAGGAGTTATTGTAAAAGTATGACCTGGCTTGAGGCGTATGACGATGTCTTCGTCCCCATCCCAGTCGATATCCTCCAGGTTTATTATATAATCTTTATACAGGTCCTGACCATCGCTCAATACCGTTGCTTTCCTTATGGAGATATCTGTCAAAGTTACTTCTTCATTTTCATTCTCATGCAAGAGATCAACTGCGGTAAAAGAGAACATAGCTACACTTTTTCCTTCATAGCTCTGTGAGTAATTGTAGCTACCGTTTTCCTTTATGCTAAAAGGGTCCAGGATAATATTGTCATTTGCCAGCACAAAAGTGGCCTTACCTTCCATACCCGATATCTCTGTACATTTCAGAGTATATCCTTCAGGAAGATCGACGGTTTCATGGATCCCTATCTTCATGTCCTGGCCTTCCCACAATTCTGTGGATAGGACGGCAGTATCATTGATGTTCTCTATCAGGTATGTATTTCCCAGATAATCGATCTCATTCCCTTCCTGGGTCCCTGCATAATAAAAATGATCAGCGTCTATGGTCGTACCATTCGAGAGATCAATTGCAAGGATCTCTTTTTCGAGCAATAAGGAAGGCGCATCAGCACCTGTTATTGTGTACCCTTTCTCGTCGTATCTTGCATAAGAAAGAGGTCCGCTGACCTCCGAAGCTGTAACAGGGACGATGATCGCGATCAATAAAATGAAGTATAAGTATCTTTTATACACGTGACCACTACTCTATGATTATTCTTATCCAGTCTACCGGGATATCTACCTGGGAGGGATCAGCCGGATGTTCTATGTTCGTAGCGAAGCCGAGTACATTGTTCCTTATATAAAGATTATCGATGTTCCACTCAGTTTCAGCTATTACCCATCCGTTCTCAGATATTACAGATCGGTTCTTCATTATTACATAGTCGACATTGTTCTTCTTAAGCCAGTCAAAGTTATTCTCCAGAGGCACAACATTGCATTTCACCGGATCAAAATATGAGCCTTCTGTAAATGAAAAATATATCTTTGATGCTATCTTCAGGTCTCCGGCAGGAATATTGATCTCCTGCAGGCTTGGTGAAGGTCCTATTTTCGCATTTTGTGTGACCGCGGTCTTATCGATCGTTACATTGTATGTTGTGTTCCTATTACCGATGTCTATTTTCTGAAGGCCTTCTTCGTGGAGGGTCATAAGGCTTACAGGCTGTTCTTCTTCGGTCAAGGTGAATAGTCTTGTAGGGGTATATACGAACAAATCGTTCTCTACGACTAGCTTACTGCTTGATACTCGTAGTTTTTTGATCAATGTATCATCATTGGCATCCACTATTATCTTGTATGTGCCCCGGTCCAGTCCGGTGGACCTAATATGGGATATCTGAGTTTTTCCCGATCCCCGGTGGTCAGTTATATCACCATCGTCGGGAATTATCGCAGAAGATACCGTTTTTCCTGTACTGGAAACGATTTCCATTCTCAGGTCATCGGTGCCATTGTACCAGTTAAGGTCCTGTTTTTCAATATCTATTGAGATTTCATTTCCATGGACATATGTCAGGAACGTATGCTTTCCCCTTAGTGTTGTGTCAACTGTTGTATTCATTGCTGTGATCTCATCTTCCAGAAGTTCGTCAGTGCCAGGGAACAAACTGACCGATGGCTGGATGGCCAATGTACTCTCAGCTTCCAGTTCTGAGAAGAGATCAGTGAGATCGGAATATATGGGAGCATTGTCATTTAAGGCGTAAACGGAGATATTGCTGTCAGTATAGATAGTGTCGTATTCTTCTTCCAGCTGTCTTTGGAATGGGTCGTACAGCAGGTTCCACTTATAGTTCCATTGCGGAGCACTATGTGCGCCCACTTTGAAGACATATCCCTTTGCAAGCTCATCCTTGAAACGTATCTGGACCTTTGCTATTGAAGCACTACTTATCGCAGGTTCCTCCAGCTGGAAATATACAAACCTGCTGGTAAAGTTCCTGAAATTGGTCTTTTCATCTTCAAACTTGCCTTTAAAAGGTTCCGATATCCTGTCTTCCGGGCCAGTGAGCTTAACATCTCTTAGCATATCATTTCGGGATCCCACATCTATTAGATAAGAACCGTCGTTTTCCCGGATGTTTGTGTATTGAAAGTTCATTATTAGCAAGTAAGAGAACAAGATCAGTGGGATCAGCAGATGGACTTTGTTAAAGTTCATGTAGTACTCCGTCAGGTTATTTTTATGTTAGCTGAGATCTCATGGGTTTCAGATGTTCCCTCTTTGTGCATGTAGAATGTTGCAATGTGATCACCTCGATTCATCATGGATGAATCAATGCTGACGATCATCTCTTTTTTTTCAATGTCTGTAAATATGTCTGCATTCCCTGATCCATAGCCATAGTGATATGGTGGCTTCTCCCTGACCGTTATTGCTGAAAGGCCATCGTGATCTTCTTTTCCATCGAACAGAAAATCGATCTTCGTAGCTCCATCCATTTTTAGTGAGATATTCCATTCTTCCATACTTTCAGAAGTAAGACCTTCATCAGCTACCAAAGTGAAAGTGATAATATCTCCTTTGCTGTAAGTATCCGAAAGGCCCTCTATTTTCAGTTCCTCTGCGCCTGCCATACTTACTAGTAATACTATTAAGAGGAGTACAGCCGTAAGGATAGAACTATACATATTATGTTTGTTATGGATCCCCTTCTGAATAGTATCCCCTGCGTTCAATTTTATTGTAAGATGTTTATATTAATTATGATTAATATTATATTATATAAATATAATGCTAAATCAATTAAAAACAACAATATTCAAA
>NZ_MVQX01000021.1 GCF_002067275.1 Methanomethylovorans sp. PtaU1.Bin093
TATAGGGAAAAAGAAAGGTCATGTGTGGGAGGTCATGTTTTTTTTGTCCTGGGCTCTGTCGCTGCTATCAGTGTGTATAGCAAGGAAGTGGCTATAGCTTCAATACTTATGATCACTTTCGGGGATATGGTGGCTTCTCTTATAGGTATGACACTAGGTAAGACCCCTATAAAAGGAACTAAAAAATCTCTGGAAGGCAGTGCTGCCGAATTCTTTACAGACCTTGTCATTGCTGGTGTATTATTGCAAAGCTTTCCTGTAGCTATTGTCATGGCTTGCGTTGCCACATTGACCGAAACATGGTTATCAGGGATCGATGACAACTTGTCCATACCTGTGTTTTCAGGCTTCAGTGCAGAACTTATACTATTGCTTCTTTCAGTATGAAGGTGTGCCATTTCATGAAGAAAAGAAGAAGTTGGTTACGATCCGTCCTGTGGAAAACAGATTTAGTTTAGTTCTCTGGGAATTACGAATTCTTCATATAGGGTTTGTAAGCGTTTTTGTCGAAGGAGGTATTGTCCGGGATGGATTGTAACTCGACTTAAGTTCATCAAGGGCTAAATTGCATATAAATATGGTATTTAACGCTATTTTTATTAATTATTTTACAAACGGCTCTGTAGAGATCCTGCCTTATAATCAACGCAAGGACGCAAAGGCGCAAGAATGATATCCTTACGTCTTGACGGCCTTACGCCTTTGCGTTCCTTTTAGATAAGTAGAATGTTGATTGTAGACTTTGATCAAGTTGGATTTCTAAAAAGCCTTATTAACAGGTCTTTTAATGTACCCTTTATCCTCATATTGACGTCTCTGCATTCTAAATCAAATTTACTTTAGTTACACACAAGTTGCTTTTTTCAAAAGTTATAAATAGTGTCGTTTCCTACTTTAATTATACAACATAAAGCAATGAACTGAAAAAAGAAGAGAGGCTGGAAAATGACACCATGGGAATATGAGATCAGATCAGTAAGGTTTGGGAACTGGGATCAGACAAAAGAAGATCTCAACAGGATGGGCATTGATGGCTGGGAACTGGTCAAGTTCTCGGACCATATCGATGAAAATATAAGAATGGCATATTTCAAGAGATCCGTTGACGGTCTTGAGATGTGAATACACCTCTTTTTAATTGATCGCTCTTTACCTCTTTCTATTTTTTTTTAATATTTATGACCTACCATTCTTACATTGCTTCTCAGCAAGGGTAGTCTACAAATACCTTGAGATACCTTGTCATCTGACAACATTAATGTTCAGTGCTGACATGAATAGATCGTATGGCAACAGTCATGAACGATATTATGATAGCAGAGACCCATGGGCAATACGCCTGAACCATCATTACACGTTTTAAGCTGACAGGTGACAATATGGCCGGAAAAGGAAATCCGTTCGGTGCAAGAGAGACCGTTGATATTTGTGATGAAAAAGTGACGATCTACCGTCTGAGCAAACTTGAGGAAATGGGTATCGGAAAGATCTCCCGTTTACCATATTCTATCAGGATACTGCTTGAATCCCTTCTGAGGCATGCAGGAAGCGAAGTTGTAACCGAGGACGATGTCCGTAACCTTGCTGCATGGGATCCTGAAAATGCACAGCAGTCGGAGATTCCTTTCATACCTTCTAGGGTCATACTGCAGGACTTCACAGGCGTGCCAGCGGTCGTAGATCTGGCTGCTATCAGATCAACAATGCAAAGGCTTGGCGGGAACCCGGGTGAGATCAACCCTGTGGTCCCTGTGGACCTCGTAATAGACCATTCGATACAGGTGGATTACTTTGGGACTTCCTATGCCATGCATTGCAATGAAAAGTTCGAATTCCACCGTAATCAGGAAAGATATGAACTGCTTCACTGGGCACAAAGGGCTTTTGACAACCTGAGGGTAGTACCTCCGGGAACAGGCATAATCCATCAGGTAAACCTTGAATATCTGGCGCCTTTGGTCCATTTCAGGGAAACGGAAGCAGGAAAGCTGGCATATCCTGATTCCCTTGTCGGTACGGACTCCCATACTACCATGATCAATGGTCTGGGTGTTCTGGGCTGGGGTGTAGGCGGTATTGAGGCCGAGGCCGTGATGCTGGACCAGCCCTATTACATGGCTGTGCCTGAGGTAGTCGGTTTCAGGTTATATGGTGATCTGAAGGATGGAGTTACAGCAACAGATCTGGTTCTCACTGTAACGCAAATGCTGAGGGAATATGGGGTTGTTGACAAGTTCGTAGAATTCTATGGACCGGGGATGCGAGCTCTTGATCTTACGCTAAGGGCAACTCTGGCGAACATGGGTCCGGAATATGGTGCTACAATGGGCTTCTTCCCTGCCGATGAGAAGACCATGGAATATATGCTTATGACAGGCAGGGACAGGAAGCATGTGGATATGGTCCGGGAGTACCTGAAGATACAGGGGCTGTTCGTAACTGATGATTCATTGGAGCCTGTATTCACGCATAAGCTGGAACTTGACATGAGCACCGTGGAACCATGCCTTGCAGGTCCAAAAAGACCCCAGGACCGTATAATGCTTTCGGAAATGCCCCACGTGTTCCACAAGGCAATGGAAACGGCTTTCAGGGAGAAGAGGGGAGGAGAGGTACTTGCAGCAGATCCTGAATATAGTCGCTGGCTGGAAGAAGGAGGATACAGCATTGCCAGGGATAAGCATCCAGGTCATTCTGGTCTTCTGAAGATCAAATGTGCTGACGATGATGTTTCTGTTTCGCACGGTGCTGTGGTCATTGCATCCATTACCTCGTGCACCAATACTTCCAATCCAGCAGTGCTCATAGGTGCAGGCCTGCTTGCGAAAAAAGCTGTGGAGAGAGGCCTGCGGGTAAAGCCCTTCGTGAAGACCAGCTTGTCTCCCGGCTCCAGGGTGGTAACGGACTATCTGAAAGCAGCCGGACTGACACCTTATCTGGATGCTCTGGGATTCCATGAGGTGGGCTATGGATGTACCACATGTATCGGTAACAGTGGCCCTCTTAAGGATTCGGTCTCCCAGGCAATAAAGAACAAGGACCTTACAGTTGCTGCAGTGCTTAGCGGTAACAGGAACTTTGAAGGCAGGATCAATGCCCAGGTAAAGGCGAACTATCTTGCTTCTCCCATGCTGGTGGTCGCATTTGCCCTTGCAGGCACAGTGGACATTGACCTTACCCGGGAACCTGTAGCATGCGATCCTAATGGCCAGCCAGTGTATCTGAAAGATATATGGCCCGGGCGGGAAGAGATCAACGAGCATGTTTCCAGGTACGTACTTCCTGAAATGTTTGAAAGCCAATACTCCAACGTGTTCGAAGGCACACAACTGTGGAAGCAAATGAATGCGCCCAGCGGTACCCAATATAAATGGGATCCGGGATCCACTTATATCCAGGAGCCACCATTTTTTAAGGATTTCCCACTTGATATAGGGGAAAAGCAGGATATTAAGGGTGCAAGGGTGCTTGCAATGCTGGGTGACAGTATAACCACCGATCACATATCACCCGCCGGGTCCATACCTGCCCACTATCCTGCAGGAGAATACCTCCTTAACCACAATGTAGATGAAAAGCATTTCAATTCATATGGAGCCCGCAGAGGAAATCACGAGGTCATGATGCGCGGGACCTTTGGTAATGTAAGGCTCAAAAACCAGCTCGTGCCAGGAAAAGTAGGATCCTGGACCCTTCATCTGCCTGACAGGCAGGAGATGTACATCTATGAGGCTGCCATGCAGTATATGAAAGAAAAGGTCCCATTGATAGTGGTCGCAGGCAAGGAGTATGGTACCGGCAGTTCCCGTGACTGGGCTGCCAAGGGTACTCAGCTCCTGGGAGTACAGGCAGTGATAGCTGAGTCGTTCGAGCGCATTCACCGCAGCAATCTTATTGGGATGGGAGTACTGCCTCTGCAGTTCAAGGATGGGGAGAATGCCGGATCCCTTGGATTGGATGGGACCGAAGTATATGACCTGCTGGATATATCCAGGTTGCAGCCTGCCGGTGAACTGAGGGTAGTAGCTCATAAGGAAGATGGAACGGAAAAAGCCTTTAATGTCATTGTCAGGCTTAATTCTTCCGTTGAGGTGGAATATTTCCGCAACGGAGGTATATTGCATAGGTTCCTCAGGGAGAAGATCAAAGGGAACTGAGGTTCCCTTATGTGATTTTGAGTGAAGTTAACGTCTAACCCAAGTTTGACAGTCAAAAGTAATAAATGTGTTCTTAATTTTGTTTGAATCGACTAAAATGCAGACAAAACTAAGAACATACGACATTATTCCTAATGACAATATATGTTTTCCTATCGGAACCATACTGGCTGTAAACCAACTCTACGATATCCTTGACTTTTCCACTGTTTTTGGCAAACACAAAAAGAATGGTATTGATATCAACAACTTGCTGAAAGCTCTTGTAAGCTACAAGCTTACAGATAATTTCAGCATAAGTAAAGCTCATGAATGGATCAATCGTGATGAAGTGCTTGATATTTTCAATCTTGAAGAGTTCAGTGAAAGAACACTATACAGGGTTCTTGAAACCCTGGGAAATAATCGTGAAACGATTATTTCAGACATTCAAGACAGATTGTTCGCAAGATACAATTTCGAACATACCAACATCAATATGGACTGGACAAGTATCGTTCTGCATGGGGATAAATCTACTCTCGGAAAGTATGGTTATAGCAGAGATCACAGACCTGACAAAAAGCAGATAACTTTGGGTATAACTGAACTTGCAGATCCCATAAACGTGCCTATAGGCATCACAGTAGAACAGGGGAATATGAATGACCAGAAACACTTCAGGAAAACATATCAACAGGTAAACAGGAGACTGAAGAAAGGATCACTTGTTGTTTTCGATAAAGGAGCTCATAGTATCGACAACACTGCTCTAATAAGGTTAGATGATATGCAGTATCTTACTGCAAGGAAACTCAATACAAGCGACGATAAAATAATCGCAAAGTTCCGGGAGTATTCTCCGGAACTTATCGATCTGGAAGATGGAATATATGGCCTGAAAATCGTTAAACCGAGTAGTGTCAGCTATTTCTATTTTTCAGAAAAGCTTCAGAAAGAGCAACTTGATTCCAGAGCAAGAAAAATCATGAGACAAATGCAGGAAGCAAAGGAGATACAGGAATCGATTGACAAGAACAAGAAGCTTCCTAAAAGGTTCAGGATCAACAATGTGCTTGTTGATGTCAGTTATTCTCTGCAGACAAAACTGATGGAACTTGATGATCAGGAAGCTATCAAACTCCTTGAGGAACATCTGATAACAGGCAGAGAAGGATTTTTCTGCCTGAAATCGAGTAAGAATTTGACACTAAGACAAGCTCTTCAAACATATCGAAAAAAGGACTCTATTGAAAAAATCATCAATTCCCTGAAGAATGAGATCGAGATAAAACCGTTACGAGTATGGTCGGATGCCAGTATCTACGGGGCTATTATCATTGGATTCATTGCACAGTTGTTCATATCGCTGATGCGATATGAGTTCAATGAACTCAAGCATAAGTCTACGAAATTCATCAAAAAGAGCTTATTGAATTTGACAGTTACCGTCGATTTCATGAAAGATTGGTCGAAAAAGTACATTTACGCCAACTTTGATGCTATAAATACATTGATTTTAAGGCAAAAAAGGGCAAAATCGTATAAATTGGCTTGAAATTATTTAAACTGTCAAATAGGTTTTCCAGATAAAAAACGAAAGTTTTGGGTTGAAAAAGAAGACATTCTCTTCGTTAAGGAGTGAAAACTGTCAAACTTGGGGTCTAAATGTAGTGATCGGGCATTTCCCGGAAAAACAAAATGTAAAAAGAACTTTGTCGGCTTATCTTAATAACACCGACAACAGATATCTCGTAATTATAATTTAGGATATTGATAACTGAAATGTTCAGTATCTCTTTGGTGGCCTGTGAGCTGGCAGGCAGTCCCTGCAGTATACTGGTCTGTCGGGGTCAGGTGCGAAAGGTACCTGTGTTTCCTTACCACAGTCTGCGCAGGTTGCATTGTGCATCTCTCTGTTTTCCCTGTTGAAACCACCACGGCCGCTGCCGCCTCTGTTTCCCTGGAATGATCCGGATCCTCTGCGGTCCATATCTTTTACCTCCTATTTATTTTATTATCAATCTATCCAAAAGAGACACTCTGTTTCTGGTAGGAGGCTTTTTGAACATAATTGATTGGTTTATACATTGTTTTTTCAAATATAATGCTTTTGCTCAAAAAAAGCTAAAAAATCATATTAATATGAAACTGTAGATTGCGATTTTATTTAAAATCAATATATATTATATATTTTTTTATATCTTTTTCCGCACCATCAACAAAATCAGTTCCAAAACAGCAGAGTTCATAATGTATCACACCCACTTTATGAAAAAAGCAATCTGAAATATAATGAACTGATCGTGATCTATCTAAAAGATAGAATTACCTGATAAAAGTATACAACGGACACGATAGATGGTAATCCGCAAAAACACTTAAATATCTTTGAATAAAAAACTCATGTGACATATTTTACTAAAAACACGTTACTTACAAAATGGGGTTTTGATGAAGCAGGTAAAAAAAGGCTTAGAGGGTGTCGTAGCTCTGGATACGCAAATATCTTTTATAGATGGTGTCCATGGCATACTCAAATACAGAGGTATAGAGATAGAAAAGCTTGCAGACCTTTCTTACGATGCGGTCTCTTATCTTCTTATATATGGAATGATACCCGACGCTGAAGGACTGAACGAATTTTCCAGAGAGCTTCGTAAAGAGCGAAAGGTGCATCCACACCTTCTGAACATGTTAAACTTCTGTGATTTTGAGAACGAATCCCTTGATGCCTTGAGAACTGCTATTTCCGTATGTGCGCATTTTGATGAAGATTCACATGACATTTCAGAGCAGGCAAATTTTAGAAAGACCATACGTCTCATTGCCCGGTTCCCAACGATGGTTGCCGCTTTTTACAGGATGGCGAATGGCCTGGAAGTGATATCCCCGGATCCATCTCTTTCCCATGGAGCGAATTTTCTGTACATGCTAAGAGGGTCCCGCCCTACTGAACTGGAAGCAGAGGCAATGGAAAAAGATTTTATTCTCAGTGCAGAGCATGAACTGAACCCTTCGACGTTCGCTTTGAGGATAACAGCTTCCACTCTCTCCGACCTGCATTCTGCCATCATCTCCGGTCTGTGTACCCTAAAAGGTCCCCTGCATGGCGGGGCAAGGAAGGGAGTAATGGACATGCTGGATGATATCGGCTCACCTGATAATATCGCAGCATATGTTCAGGAACATCTAGAGCATAAAAAGAGAATAATGGGATTCGGACACCGGGTCTATAAGACCTATGATCCCAGGGCCCGTATCTACAGGGACATAGCAAGAAAAGTAGCCATGGAAAAAGGTAATAGCCACTGGTTCGACCTTGCCAGGGAAATAGAGTCAGTAATGTATCACGAAATGGTCGAGAACAAGCATAAACCCATATATCCAAACGTAGATTTCTACTCTGGTGTACTATATAAGGACCTGGAGATCCCTTCATATCTTGCAACTTCTATATTTGCCATAGGAAGGATATCCGGATGGATAGCTCATTGTCTGGAACAATATGGTGACAACAGGGTTATCAGGCCAAGGGCACATTTTGTTTAAAAATATAGAGATCATCTAAAAGTTCAGACCTGATCAAAAGCATCGGATCCCTAAGAGCAGAGGTCATGGATCCCTGTTTGCCTTTCTTTTTTCAGCCATGCTTTTCAGTTGCTCGTTCATGGCCTTGAAGCCATTTTCCGTATCCTCTTTGATCATATACATGAATAATGGCACCAGAAGGCCGGTGAATTTCTCGCAGTTGATGAAATGTACACTTCCATCTTCCATTTCCTCGATCCTGAACAAATGCTCACCATCTAACAGGCCATTTACCCAGAAATGTCCCATCCAGCGTATTTCTTTATTTACCTGAGCATTGAGCACCACAGGTTTGAGATTTATCTTAAAGGAGTTACTGGTTTTAAACTCCACTTCGAGTAGCTCTCCAGCATGCAGTTTTCCAGAGACCCGGGTGATAAATGGATTCCACGCATGATACTCTTTGAGATCAGAGAGAACTTCCCATACATCTTCTGGTGATGCCTGGATGTTGATCGTTGTACAAATTCGTTTCATATTGATCTTTCGAAACTTTTAAAAACTCACCATATCTTAAGGTGCATCCTTATTATGACATCGATCATCAAGGGATCTGCGTTACCTGCATTCTTGAAGTAATGTGCAGGCTGTATGCCCGCAAACGTGAAAAAAACCAGTAAAGCACTAGTGAGCGAATATCTCATTCAATTCTCCTTGCCAATTGAATGCATGGAGCTCAAACTTTAAATGTTTAGCGTTTGGTATATGATCAAAAGATAATAATACGAGCGAAGAGATCCCTTCACTCAGTTCTCAAATGCCAGCGCAGCCTTTGGGCAGACTTCCACGCATCTGCCACACTTTATACAATCCCTTTTCGACAGACTGTTACGTACATCCAGTTGCATAGGGCACACCTTATCACACTTCTTACAGTTGATGCATTTCTCAGCATCCAATTTTACCTGATACCGGTCTTTACCCAAAATGTGCTGCAACGTACCCATGGGGCAGAAAGTACACCAGGTCCTGGGATTTATGGAAAGGCCCAGCAATATTGCTATTGTAGTTGTGGTCAGACACATGATCACGAAGATCATACCTATCTGATTGAACAGACCTTGGGTCTGTAGCAGCCTGTATCCCATAAATCCCATCATGAACAGGAATATGGGTACCCTTACCCAGAAACTCCTGAGCACCGGGGGTATCTTTTTATTCTGACTGATCTTGCCCACCCAGAAATCGCTGAAACTGCCTCTGGGACACAGATTTCCACAGAACCACCTTCCTCTGAAAGGACTAATGGCCAGCAGCGTGGCAAACACCAGGATCATGAAGTATCCCAGTACCGGATACCACAAACCTGCAATGGATACAATGACTACAAGGATCCCAAGATATGGAGTAATTTTAAGCATTTTTTCACCAAAGACCTTTCAAGGAACGGTTATAATATTCTGCTCCTCTTCCCATACGATCAGTTCTTTTTCAACACGCTCTACCCAGCTATGAATGATCTCCATGATGAGTTCCCTTATCTCCCTCTTATTCCTTATCCTGTATACGAAGAAATAGCCTCCTCCTTCGAGGTTGTTCTGGTACTTTTGCAGCACCTTTTTTTCCGTGAGCTTCTTGGCGCTTCTCTGTACTGTGGATATGTCAAGGGACAGATCTGCAGCTATTTGCTCGGTGGTGAACCATTTGTTATTATGTCCCAACAGATGTTTCAATACAAGAAGCTCTGCTTTTGTCAGGTTGAGGCCACACTTTATGACAGCTTCGATCTGGAACTCCTTACATGCAAAATCTACCATAGCACTACCTCTTAATAACTACAGTACTGTTTTAATGCTGCAGCATTATATATACCATGTCAAGTACTGCAATATACAGAGCAATAATGGAAGTACTGCCAGGAAGAGGGAAAGCCCTTAATGAACACCCAGGTCTCCAGATCATTCGCAAGTGGGGCAAGTTATGTTCATTGTTTGATATAGCCGGGTGTCAGCTTTTTCTCCAGCAAGGTAAAAGAAAGATCTATCAACAGCGCCAGAACAATTGCAGGGATAGCTCCTAAGAGCAGCTTTTCAGTGTTATAGCCGATCAGCCCCTGGAAGATGATCTCTCCCAATCCACCGCTGCCTATGAACGCAGTGAGCACAGCTATACTGTTTGCCAGGATAGCCGAGAACTTGATACCTGCGAACATGGCAGGATATGCATTAGGGAACCTTATATAGCGCTGTATCTGCCATTCACTGAGCCCAATACCGTTGGCATAGTCTATCTGCGCAGGGTCCACGTTCGTAAGACCAATGTATGTGTTCCTGATTATAGGTAAAAGCGCCCTCAGCATTATGGCTATCAATGCAGGGACAAAGCCTATTCCCAGAAACGGTACCACTATGGCTATCACTGCAAAACTGGGCACTGCCTGCACAAGGTTGGCAAAGCTCATCACGACCGATGCCAGCCGCTGGCTATAGAGAGACGCGAACGCAAGAGGTACCGCTACCAGAATGCTTGCCAGCAACGTGGTATATACGAGCACTATATGTTCCCATGTTGCATTCAGGATCATTTCTGTGGCTGCCATGTACCATACCTCTTGTACAGCTTCTTCTCGATCCTCCCGGCCCCGAGGTCCAGTATGACAGCCAGTATCCCTGTCCACAGGCCTGCCAGCAGTATAGCGTCCTTCTCATACAGCTGGATGCCGTTCTGGAGCACTGTTCCAAGCCCTCCGGCAGCCACAAGCCCTCCCAACGTGACGACACCCATGGTGAACACCAGAGCTATCCTTATCCCGCCTGCTATGAGAGGCAGGGACATGGGTATCCTTACTTTGAGAAGTATGTCCCGTGGTGACAGGCCAATAGCCTCGGCCACATATATGTATTTGCTATCCACGCCTTTAAGGCCTGTGTAGGTGTTCCTTGCTATAGGCAAAATAGAGTAGATCACCGAGGCAGCTATAGTTGGTCCGGTTCCCAGACGCAAAAGAGGCAAAAGAATGACCAGCAATGCCAGATCAGGTATTGTTTCCAGTATGTTGAGGAAGTTAAGTACCGGGGAAGCTATCCCTGGCCGGATGTAGATGATCACTCCCACACTAACGCCTATTATCACCGATATGGTCAGGGCTATGCTGAACATTTCCAGGTGTTCAATGGTCCGCATGGTAAGCAGGTGCTTGTCCCACAGTGCCATAATTTCATGGAAATTCTCTATCATCTTGCTCCATTTAATTTTCCATCATATTAACTTCAAAAGCACTTCGTCAGATACAAGCATCCCGCCCACTGTATCTCCGTCCATGACCATTGCTACGTATTCCCCGCTCCTTTTCATCTCAGAGAGCGCTGTTGCCACCGAGTCGCGCAGAGCAAAGACCTTCATGGGCTTTGCTATGTCTCTCAGAAAAGGACGGTCATCCTCACATTTTAACAGGTTCACCATTTCCACTTTGCCTGCCAGCATACCTTTCTCAAAGACGATACCGATCTCAATTTCCCTGTCTTTCATGATCTCCACTGCATCACAGGCATCCACTCCTCCATTCAGGATGTACTTTGCATCCAGTGGGGTCATCAGGTCCTTGACATTCAATGTATCCATATGCTTGAACTTCCGTTTAGTATCCACGATATCTGCGACCAGCTCGTTCACAGGGTCAAAGATGAGATCTTCCGGAGCACCCACCTGCACAAGCCGGGCATTGTCCATGATGGCTATCCTGTCCCCAAGCCTGAAAGCCTCTTCTATGTCGTGGGTGATGAAAACTATAGTCCTGCCGATCTCTTTCTTTATTTCTAGGAATTCTTCTTGTAACTGCGTTCTCAAGATCGGGTCAAGAGCACCAAAGGGTTCATCCATCAGAAGAAGTGGCGGGTCCATGACAAGAGCCCTGGCAAGACCCACGCGCTGCTGCTGGCCTCCGCTGAGTTGTCGGGGGTACCTCTTAATGAACCGCTCCGGTGGCAGGGAAACGAAATCCAGCAGATGGCGCACTCTTGCGTTTGTCCTTTTCTCGTCCCAGCCCTCAAGTTTAGGGACCAGCCCCACGTTCTCCCCGATCGTCATGTGAGGGAACAGGCCAATGTTCTGAATAACATAGCCCATGTTCCTCCTGAGCCTTACAGGGTCTAACTGCATGACATCCTGTCCATTTATCCGGATGCTTCCGGTGTCCGGTCCTATCATCCTGTTGATCATCCGAAGCGTTGTGGTCTTGCCGGAACCGCTTGGCCCGATGAGGATGAGCAGTTCTCCCCCCTCTATGGTAAGGTCCAGGGATTCCACAGCATAACGGGAACCATATTTCTTGCTTACCTGCTGCAGTTCGATAGAATCTATCCTTTCAAACAATCTCTGGGTCGGCATCTTTTATTTCCGGGTATTGTTTTGTAAAAAAGTAGTGGATAAGACCTATTGAGACCTATGCTTCAATAAGCCCTTCCTGGATAAGGAACTCCCTTGCGATATCCCGTGGCTCCATCTTGTCCACATCGAACTTATAGTTCAGGCTCCTCATGGTATCCGTATCTATCCTGCCATCCAGTTTCTTTAACGCCTCCACTGCATCAGGATTGTTCGTAGCGAACTCTTCTGTCATGATGTATATCGCATCATAAGGAGGCAATGCATTCTTATCATCCTCAAGCACTCTCAGGTTGAAGACCTCGTTCCTGGTATCCGTAGTATATGCGGATATGGCATCCACGTCATCGATCCTGATAGCCTCGTACATCACCGTGGCTACCGCCTGTTTGTAATCCTTGAACTCTATGGCGTATACATCCTTTATGCGGGGCAGCCCATCCTCACGGGTGGCGAACTCAGGATCCGTACCTATGGTCATCTGAGAGGCATATTCTTTCAGATCGCTGATCTTCGTGACGTTATTTGCCTCTGCCCAATCCTCTTTCACTGCGATGGCATACGCATCCTCGAATCCCGGACTGCTGACGATCAATATCTTGTCGGTCTCCTTCAATCCTTTTTCCGTTTCAGTGTACACTACTTCAGGGTCCCACACTTCAAGCGGTGGTTCTTTGAGGATCTGGCTGTAGGCGGTTCCTGTGTATTCCACATAGGTGTTTATGTCGTCCTTCTTCAATGCCTCATAGTTGACGAACGTCCCTCCCAGCCCTTCGATAACATCGGTCTTATATCCAGCATCTTCCAGCATAATTGCCGCCATATGTGCAAGTATGTAGGATTCCTGGAAGAGCTTGGACCCAATTACCACAGTAGGCTTTTCATCGGTTGTCTTTTCTGAACAACCGCTTGCGACCAAAGCAAAAACTATCACTAATACCATCAGGACAGATCTTCTCATTTGCATATCACATCCACTTTCGGTTTGTTGATAAAGTGCTCAAAGGTTCCCACTTTTCTACATGGGATCGAACTTATTCCTTGAGGTGCCGGATCTTCCTGAAGTATTTATCTATTTCCTCCCAGTTAACGATGTTCCAGAAAGCATCTATGAATTTGCCTCTTTCGTTCTTGTAATCCAGATAGTAGGCATGCTCCCATACGTCTATAGCCATGAGGATAGGGAAATCCGGGAACGCATTGACATTATGCTTCTCTATCTGCATGATCCCCAGCCTTTTGGTGTCATTGCAGAAGGTGAGTGCTGCCCAGCCTGAGCCTTCCACGCTGGATGCTGTCTGGGTGAACTCCTTTTTGAAACGCTCAAAGTTCCCGAAATCTTCCTTTATGATCTCGGCCAGTTCACCTACGGGCTCTTTTGTGGCATTGCCTGCGGGGGTCATCTCCCACCAGAAATAATCATGCAGCACATGGCCGCCCAGATTAAAGGCCACAGCTTTGGCAGTTGCCTTGTAGTCGAAATCCGTGCCTTCACTGCGCGCCTTTTCCATCATCTGCAGCAGTGAGTTCACATTAGTGACATAGGCCTGATGGTGCTTGTCATGGTGTATACGCAATTGCTCCTCTGAAATATACGGTTCAAGGTCCGCATAACCATATTTCAGAGCCGGTAACTTATACAGTTCTTTA
>NZ_MVQX01000022.1 GCF_002067275.1 Methanomethylovorans sp. PtaU1.Bin093
TCAGCTGTCCCTGAGGCTGAACAGTGTGGATGGCTCAAAGACAAGTTCGGGGTTTCATGGCAGATCGTACCCACTGTTATGAAAGAGATGATGCAGGACAAGGATGCTGAGAAATCGGCAAGAGTAACTGCAGCATTCCTAAAAATGAAGAAGTTTGATATCGCTGAATTGAAAAAAGCATACGAGGGGATATAAAGGGATGGGACCGGCCGCATGGCCATAAATTAACCCATCAACATTTCTGTTCTCCCATCCCTTACATAACGATATTTGTAAGCGATCCACGTATCAGATACCCAATTTACTACGATTGCTCTCTATATGCTCCATCATTGCATCTACAGCCTTTACTGCATCAGTTTCCACATTCATTACTCCTCCAGTGACACCCTTACAGTCCTGGGTGAGCAATTTCACCAGCCTTGGAGCACCTGTTACAGTAGGCACAGGATTGACATGCGTGTGTAGGCCCAATGCAAGAGCATAGACCGCATCGATCGTAGCTTTCTGCTCCATGTATTCAGGTGCTGTTGCCACTACTGGCAGGTCAGGCAGAGGTACGCCGCCTAACGCCGATGAAATGGCACCAAGCAGATCTGCCAGCCTTCCGGTATCGGTACATGTACCAAAGCTGAGTACCGGGGGAATACTAAGCTGTTTGCACAACCCTTTGAGTCCTGGTCCTGCAAGTTCCATTGCATCAGGGCTGCACAGACCTCCAACCTGCATGGCAGCATTGCCGCATCCCATAGAAAGTACAAGCACATCCCGTGCAATAAGTTCCTTTGCAATATCCAGGCTATGGCAATCCTGTCCCGAATCCCTAAGGGTCGTACAGGATACAAGACCCGCGACACCTCTGATAGTTCCACTCTTTATGGCATCCAGCAAAGGTACCAGGCTGCCACCCAGTGCCTCTGTTATACTCTCTGATGAGAATCCCACTACAGACTCAGTGACAGGAAGGCCAGTTACAGGAGATACGGTCTTCCTGCGTTCGCTGAAGTTGTCTATAGCTATCTGCAACAGCTGAGCCGCCTGCTCACGTGCCTTCTCTGGTACATAATCTATTCTTTCATCAACACCCTCTAAAGAAACAAGGTCGCTCACAGGCACGATCCTGAAATGGTATTTTTCAGCGTAGATCGGGTCTATGGGCATGGAACAGTTCATATCGGCCACGAACACATCTACACAGCCGCTGGCTAAGACCGCTTCCTGCATGATCCAGTTGCCAGTGAACCCAAAGAACACATTGTCCATTTCCCATCTCTGTATCATTTCCTGACCAGTCTCAATATTGGCAATTATGCGCATTCCTTTTGCACCAACCGCCTGAGCCTTGTCCTGCCATGATTTTTCCCTTGCCAGCTGTACCATGGCAAATCCCAGAAATGGTTCATGACCGTTGGGAAGCACGTTCACATATTCGGGGTCAAGAACTCCAAGGTCAACTCTCATTTTATGTGGTTTAGGCAAACCGAAGAGGATGTCCTGGCAATATTCATTTACTATCTGGCTTTGGTAACCCATAGCTACTCCCAAACGCATGGCTTTGAGTGCAAGGCTCACATAGTTCCCATCCACGTTCGTGAGGGATGAACTCGTTGTCCTCATCATCTCACTGTGGATGCCATTGGGGAAGATGCCCAGCTTTTTCCATGTTTCCTTACGCTCTTCAGGTGCAAGTATCTCTACTATCTTGCTGTGTTGCCCGTATTCTCTCCTGAAATCCTCTTCCACGAAATCGCATAATCTCAAAGCCACTTCATTATCTGTGCCTGATGTATCAACACCAAGCCTTGCAGCAAAAGTTCTGAGTTTTCCGGATTCCTTTATCTTAAAAGGCGTTTTGCCAAGAGCTGTGGCTCTGAGTGTCTTTATGGTCTGTTCTGTATGGTATTGGTAAGTTGAAGCTCCCATAACATTACGTAAGAGCATCATACGCATTGCCATACCGTCAGCAGTGATACCGCAAACACCTCTTTTATCAGTTTCAGCATTGCCTCTGCAAGGTCCATTGGAACACAGGTCACAGCGCATACCGCCCTGGCAGAAGTTACAGCGTCTGTCGGGGTTCCCACCCATGCCCTGAGCCTCATACCTGTCCCAGATGTTGGTTATGCCGTCCTCTTTGATCCTTTCGTATACTTTCTTTACTGATGCATGACAGGATATCCTATCTCCTTCCATTGTTCTTCCTCCCTTAAGTTGATATTTGCTGGTTCCATGTTACGGCCACCATTAGTGGGACCATTGAATTGAACATGAAGTTGTTATTAACCTCTTTGGATATTATGTGTGCTCTACTTAAATTCAATAGTGATATTGCCTACATTTTTGGCAAGGGTCTTGGACATGTATCCTGCTTCCAGCCTGCACACATGTAGAAGGGCGACTGGAACGAGGCATGTATCGCAACATGGAGCATGGCTCGCCTTTTCAAGCACGTAGTTATCTTTTATGCCAAATATCCCTTCGAGCGGGACTTCCATGTGTGATATGTTCTTGACAACATTACATGGAGTGTCAATTTCGATTATGACTTTATTTCCGTCGATCTTTCCATTTACTTCGTGAACATAGCCACAGATTCTTGAGTTTATGGTTACATCGGTCATTCAGTAGCTCCTTCCCTTCAAAGTTCCTGGCCTGTTTGATGTTTTCAGGCAGCCAGTGAAACCTTCACGAGTAAGTTAAGATGAACTCCGCTATTGTTTATCGGAAATTGAATTAAGATCAACAGTATCCAATGATCTGACTCATTCCCCCACATTGGTTACAGAACATCTGTTGTATAGAGTAGAGTATTTTATTAGTATTAAGTATTAACCTGATGCTGGTATATATAGGAAGAAGTTTCCAACATTATATCACTAATATCACTAAAATTAAATATGTCGAAGCCGTTCGTTTCATGGTGATGGTGGTATTAAGGCCATGGATGATCTGAGCTCTAAGGATACTGGCTCAATATCCAATATATAAGAAGGACAAGCTTTTTGCTTTAATTACATCGAACGTATAGGAGATACAATATGTCTGCATGGACCGTTGCTATGGAAGATAACCTGGCTGAGGAAAAAATGAAAGTGGTCAATATAGAAGGAAAACAGGTCCTGTTTATCAAGAAAGAAGGTACTGTGTACGCCATAGACAATAAATGTCCCCACATGGGCTGCCCTCTTAAGGGAGGCATA
>NZ_MVQX01000023.1 GCF_002067275.1 Methanomethylovorans sp. PtaU1.Bin093
TGACCATAAACCTTGGTATTAGTGAAAAGAAGGCTTTACAAGCCTTCGCTGAGTGAGGATACTACAAGGACCCTAATAATGTATCATCGATACATCAAAGCGATATGCTCCTGAGAATAGCGATCGTTGACATCAGTTCCACCTGTGTGAACATGTGGTTTAAATTCATGTTCATTAATTGGATCATGTGGGATGATGTTCACATGGAAACTGATTATCTTTATCATGAGGATGAGGGGCTGCCTTCTGTAACCATTAAGATCCATGAGTTCGTAGACCATGATACATGGAGTCTGCACCTGGCTTTACACGTCAATGGTGTGCTTGTAGGAACAGCCTCTGCTAAAATGGGTAATTCCAAATATGATCAGGAAACGGTTGTTGCTGCTTTGCATTGCCTGAAGAACGATTATTTCAGAGCTATAGGCTCGCCTATGAGATATGAGAATGGAAAACTTATATTTCTCAAACCTGACAATGGCATAGCAATTGGAAAAAGAACCAAGATACAAATGAACAGACAGAAAAAGCCATATTCTATGCCTGTATCCAGAAACATACAACAAAAGTTATTTGCCTGATCATCCAGCGATCTCTTCAGGCGTTGCATATTAATAATATAGCCTTCAAAAGGGAGTTTACAGGAGGTTTTTTTGTGGTAGAGACAGATGATCTTGATGATCTCATTATGACCAAGCCCGGTCCTCGCGAAGCTAAAAAAATGGAACATGACATGCTGAACAGAGCTGCTTCCAATCCGGTGCGGCGTAAGCTCATACAGGAAATAGGGATATACGGTGCTTCAAAAGACGAACTTCTTAAGAACCTGGCTCTGCAAGAAACGGCCTTCAAGTTTCAGATAGATTATCTCCTGCATCAGGAGCTTGTAAAAGAAGAAGAGGGAAAATATCGTCTTACTGACAAGGGTCTTGAAATACTTGAAATGCACAGGTGAATATTTCGCCTGGGGGGGTTTGCCTGACAGGATCATTCTATCGGGGTTAATTATTATTATGTTTGTTTGTGGCTGTGTAGAACAGCAACAAGCTCCGGCAGTTAATGTATCAGACAAAGAGAACCTTTTTTTCGAAGGCAAGAAACTCACCCCGATTGAAGAACAGCGTAACAATGCCATAAAAGGAACTCAGTTTATCAACAAGGAGACTTATACACTTCAGGTTACAGGGATGGTGAACAGATCTTTGAACCTCAGCTATGAGGAACTGCTCGCGTTCCCGGTTGCAGACAGGTTCTTACGCATGAACTGTGTGGAGGGCTGGGGATTCGATGCTAGATGGACAGGTGTTACCCTGAACAGCATTTTCAATGATTCAGGATTAAAGCCTGGAGCTAAAAACGTTATATTCTATTGCGCTGACGGTTATTCCACATCCCTGGAACTCGATTATCTGACCGGGAATGACATAATGCTGGCATATAGGCTTAATAATGTGACCTTACCTCCTGAGAGAGGTTTTCCTCTGCAGTTGGTTGCCGAAGGCAGGTATGGGTACAAATGGGCAAAATGGATCACACATATCGAAGTGACAGACCAGCCTTATGAGGGATTCTGGGAATCCCGGGGTTACAGCAATACAGCCAAAGTAGGTGAACGCGCATTCGGAATATTCTGAATTAACATGTTCTTTTCAGGTTTTCTTCACAGATGATGTATTTCATGGCAAAATATTAATCTAAAGCTCCTGTTATTTAATATCCCATGGGCAGCATCATCTCCGCAAAAGGGCTTACCAAAAGGTTCGCAGGACACGTTGCACTGGATAGTATCGATCTGGATATAGAAAAAGGAGAATTTGTGCTTATACTGGGTCCCAACGGTGCAGGTAAAACGACATTGCTCAAAATACTTGAAACCCTTGTGCGACCTTCATCCGGCTCAGTGGAGATCGGTGGGCTGGAACTTGGCAAAGCTGCCTTACAGATAAGAAAGATGATCGGTGCCATCTCTCATGAAAGTTATCTGTATAATGATCTGACAGCAGAGGAAAACCTACGTTTTTTTGGAAAGATGTATGGTCTGTCAGACGATGAACTTACTATAAAGATAGAAGTGCTTCTGGAACAGATACATCTCGAGCACAGGTATATGGACAGGGTAAGCACACTTTCCAGAGGCATGAAGCAGCGCCTGTCAATTGCACGTTCTCTGATCCACGATCCGGAAATCATCCTTATGGATGAACCATACACAGGACTTGACCTGCAGTCAGCCTGTGATCTCGATAAAATACTTCTTGAGAACAGCAGAAGAGCCACTGTGCTCATGGTCACTCATGAGATGCACCGGGCATTCAATATGTGTGACAGGATAGTCATACTTTGCAGCGGGGAGATAGCTTCTGATATCCGACGAAAAGATATAGGTTCTGTGGAAGAATTACAAGGTCTCTACACAAAGATCTTTGAGGGAAGAGCATGATACGCAGCCTTTACATCACAGCAAAGGACCTGCGTGCGGAACTGCGCACAAAACAGGTAATTAATTCCATGCTTGTCTTTTCACTGGTGGTCATGGTGATCTTCAGTTTGTCCCTGAGTGATGTACTTAGCGACTCCTCAGTCATTGATCGCGTGGCTCCCGGCCTGTTATGGATAGCCTTCATTTTTGCCGGAACACTGGGCATTAGCCGGTCATTAGCTTCGGAAACTGAGAATGGCTGCCTTGAAGGACTACGGCTCTGTCCTGTGGAAAGTGCGGCCATATACACAGGAAAGGCTATATCAGGCATGTGCCTGATGCTGGTGGTGGAAATTGTTACATTACCTGTTTTCATAGTGCTGTTCAATTATAGTATACCAAGCATACCTCTGATGGCCATAGTGATACTGCTGGGCACTGCGGGTTTTTCTGTTGTCGGCACTTTGCTCTCTGCCCTGACCGTCAACACACGTACCAGAGAGATCCTGCTCCCTGTGATCTTACTTCCTCTGCTGTTGCCGGTGCTGATCCCGGCTGTGCTGGCCACGGCTAAAATACTGGCAGGAGAAGGATTATTCGATGTACTCACCGAACTGCGCCTGATGGCTGTATATGATATTGTTTTCTTCACACTGGCGCGTTTATTGTTCGACCATACGATGGAAGGATGAAATACAACGACAACATGAAATCAGATAAATATTGATATTGAACCATCATAGCAACTAAGATTCAATATGGGACAAAAGTATGGAAAATAAGAAATTAAGGATATTGACCATTGTGACCACTGCACTTGTGCTGCTGTCAATGTACATGATCTTTTTCTACTTACCCATTATGAGGTCAGGCTCCGGAGAGGTGCTCGATAGTAGTTTCAGGATATTCTATTTCCACATGCCCATAGCTATTACGGCATATCTTGCCTTTTTCATTGTCTTTGCTGCCAGTGTCATGCAGTTGAGGTCCCATGATGCTAAGTGGGATATTTATGCCAGGTCAGCAGCAGAGATAGGGGTGATATTTGCTTTACTGGTACTGATCACCGGTTCTATCTGGGCCCGGGCCACATGGGGCTGGTATTGGATATGGGAACCACGGCTTACCACATCCCTTGCACTATTCCTTGTCTACGTCACATACCTGCTGCTGCGCCAGTCCATAGAGGAACCGGAATCTAAAGCAAGGCTGGCAGCAGTGTTTGGAATAGTGGGATTTGTCTCCGTGCCTCTTAGCTTTTTCTCCATCCGCTTATGGCGTTCTGCCCATCCGTTAATGTTCGGGGAGGCGATGTACGGCAGCTCAGGAGGAGGACTGGAGGGGTCGGCGTTGCAGCTTACGCTGTTAGTGAACTTTGTGGCATTCCTTGTTTTGTTCATAACACTGTTCATTTACAGATCAAATATGGAAAACCTGAAAGAAGAGATACGTGTTCTCAGGGGAACAGGTCGGTGAAAGTTATATTTTCATATAAATAAAAAGCTGTTTAAAAAAGAAAGAGTTATAAGTTGCCGCAAGGAACAACCTGTCATGTTGTTCGAAACCATAAATATAGCCGGTATTAAGATCCCTAACCGTTTTGTCCGATCTGCCACACACGAGTGGATGGCAGAGCCCGACGGTACTCCTACCTCACGCATTGGCGACCTGTATGGGGAACTTGCCCGTAATGAAGTAGGGCTTATCATAACCGGATATGCCTACGTTGATCCGAAGGGTAAAAGCGACGATCTGCAACAGGGTATCTATGATGACAGTTTCATCGGCCCCTATAAGGAGATAGTTGCAAGGGTGCATGAACATGGTAGTAAGATAGTCCTGCAAATAGCACATGGGGGGCGGCAGACCATGATCACTGCCGATAACCCTTATATGCTGGCGCCTTCTGCAGTCATTGAAACTACAAAAGGCATGACACCTGAGGAAATGACCGGGAAAGAAGTGCTGGAAACCATTGAGAATTTTGCGCAGGCTGCCAGGCGTGCAAAGGAAGCGGGATTCGACGGTGTTCAGTTGCATTGTGCGCACGGTTTCCTGCTAAGCAATTTTTTATCTCCCTACACCAACAGGCGTAATGACAGGTGGGGTGGTTCCACTAAAAAAAGGACACAGGTGATCCTGGACATTATCTCACGTGTCAGGGAACTGGCAGGTGAAAATTATCCGATCCTGGTCAAGCTGAACGTCACTGATGGTTTTAAACCTGGTGCACACAAGCATACACTTGACGCTCCCGAAAGCATAGAGATAGCAAAGATCCTGGCAGACAATGGTGTATGTGCCATAGAGGTCAGCGGAGGCGTTGCAGAAGCCGGGGAAGAGCTTTTCAGGACAATGATCGATTCACCAAAAAAGGAAGCATATTACCGGGAATATGCTAAAATGATAAAAGAACAAGTGGATGTGCCCGTGATCCTTGTAGGAGGGATCAGATCGAAGCAGGTAATGGAAATGCTGCTTAAGGAAGGATATGCTGATATGATCTCCCTGTGCAGGCCATTGATAGCAGAACCTGATCTGGTGATGAAACTAAAAAAAGGAGAAACAGAGAGCGCAAAATGTGTTTCTTGTAACCTGTGTTCTGATGAGACCGGGATAAAATGCAATTACAATTTCACAGAGTGAGCACACTCTTTTATGCAGGCTTCCGGGGTACCTGCGCGCAGATCGAGCAGGAAATCCATAAGTAGATCGTGGTCCATTACAACAAGATCTGCCTGGAGGAGCTCTTGAGGCTCCAGGTATGTAGGGACCGCTATGCAGCAAAGGCCCGCAGCTTTTGCGGCCTGTACGCCAACAGGAGCGTTCTCTATAACAATGCATTCATTCTTTTGCATAGCCAGCATCTCTACTGCCTTGAGGTATGGATCAGGGGCCGGCTTGCCGTTATCAATATCGTCTCCGGTGACTATCACGCTGAAAAGGTCAGGATATAAGTTATTCAGAACGCTGTGCACTATTGGTTTGTCAGCACCTGAAACCACTGCAAGTTCATATCTGTGTTTCAGCACTTCAAGGCATTCGGGCATGCCTTCAAAGGCTTTCAGTGCAGCTATAACATTGAACTCTTCAATATATTTCCCAACTATTGCTTCAAGATCGAACCTGCCCTTATCAATGCGTGCTTTTTCCAGCAGCAAGCGTACAATGTCAATGGTCTTTTCTCCTTCCCGTTCATAGATCACCTGCCGGTCCATGTACACACCCATCTGGTCAAAGATATGCTGCATTGCCTCAACATGGTATGGCATGGAATCCACAAGCACTCCATCCATATCGAATATCAATGTTTTTAACAATTTCATTCTCCATTTTCTGATTCCGGGCTTATGAAGGCATCATTCAGATATGTTTCTTTCCGCCCAATAGGAAGGTCCCGGGATGCAAAAGTGCGATGGCTGAGAGAACGATAGCCCAGATAGGAAATAAGGAAATGAACTTTTGCAGCATAATATGCTTCCATTAAGCTTTGAATATATTAATGAGTTCAGTTCAGTTAATGCACTAAGCTGTTAAAAACATATCTTATGTTTGTTATTGTTGCATGATTTTATATTCCTTGGTCCGTAATATGTGTGCCATGAGGCTTGACACCTATCTTGTGGATATGGGTTACTTTAGTTCCAGAGCACGTGCAAAGGATGCCATAATCCGCGGGAATGTAAAGGTTGGAGGAAATATTGTGACCAAACCTTCCAGGGATGTCAGCACCGATCATTCTGTCGAAGTAGTCGAAGGGCTTGATATGCCCAAGGGATATTTCAAGCTGAAACTCATTCAGGAAGCTGCCGGGATTATATGTAAAGGGGACAGCGTCCTTGATCTTGGTTCAAGCGCAGGCGGATTTCTGCTCTATGCTTCCCAGATAGCAGGAAAAGTACGAGGTATCGAGTTCAGCACAGACTTTCGGGCAGAGCTTGACAGGATAACGCATGAACATGCGAATGTGAGTGTAATGTTCGGAGATGTTTTTACTCTTCCTTTGCAGAAAATATCACCTGATAAAGTGGATGTTATACTAAGCGATATGACCCTGGAGCCTATGGACTCCCTTCTGGCACTTAAAAGAGTGCTTCCCTTACTAAGGGAAGAGGGGAAACTGCTGCAGGTCATAAAGATGAAAAAACGTGAGGCTCGCGATCCCATAATATCAAAAATAGAGGATCTCGGAGTTGAAGTTGTTCAGGTCATAGAGCCGCAAAAGCAGGAGATATATGTGATCGCCTGCAAGACCGGAAAACAAAATGAGGTGTGTGGTGTCCGATGAAATATAAGATGCTGGGTGACGGTGATCCGGTAAGGCTTTTCGTTGGGGGCCTGCATGGTAATGAATGGAGGGACACTGCCGACATACTGGAAGGACTTGAACCTCCGGCCGTGGGTTCTCTGGCGACCATACCTGTCGTATGCAAAGAAAAATATGTATCTACCCTGGAAGAGCATTACTACAGGACACTCGGCAAACCAATAATACAGGCTGTGGAAGAACTCAGACCCAGTATATACATCGAGTTCCATTCATATTCAAAGCAGAACCAAAAGCTGTTGACAGGTGCCGACCGTATCCACAAGACCGGGGTTCCTGCATATAGTCAGCTCGATAATGATGTGCTCCTGGGTTCTGTATCTCCCGTCATCAGACGGGATTACTTCCCTGCGGAATCACTATGTCTTTCTTTTGAGATCCAGAAAGAGAATCCCATATCCAAGAAGTATGGATCAAAGATCGCTGGAAAAATGAAAGAATGCCTGTCAAGGGACCACTTCATTGAACAACTCAAAAAAAGGTATCCCGCACAGACAAAAAAGGTAATAGAAGATTACAGGAATTTCTATGGCTTGTAAGTAAAAAACTTACAAACCATTCCATTATAGTACCGATCGTTTATCAGTTCATCCCATGTTGTAATTGTGGATGTTGTGCTCAGGGTTAACGTCCTGCATGTCCCTTTCCTGGGCCTTGAGCATATCATCAACACGCAATATCATGGCAGACACTTCTGATGCGGACTTGATGGCCTGTGTCTTCACACGGAGAGGATCAATTACATTGTTCTGCATCATATCCTCTATCTTACCTGAATACACGTTGATCCCACTGTTCTTGTTCTTCCCGGATCCTGCACGCAACTGCAACAGCATATTGATCTTGTCCAGACCTGCATTCTCTGCTATTGCCTTTGGTATCTCTTCCATGGCATCTGCAAAGGCACGGATAGCAAGCTGCTCGCGTCCCTCTATTGTAGAAGCATAAGAGCGTAATCCCTGTGCCACCTGCATCTCGGAAGCGCCCCCCCCCGGCACTATGGCTTTGTCTTCCAGCACGGATTTCACCACATTAAGGGCATCATCGAATGCACGTTCAATGTTGTCAGTGAGGTGTTCACTGCCTGCCTTAATGAGGATGGTAACAGAATTGGACTTCTTGAACCCTGTGATGAGTGTCTTCTCCTCATATTCGGATTCCTGCTCCACCACTTCGGCATATCCAAGGTCTTCAGCAGTGATCTCGTTCATGTTCCTTACGAGCTTAGCGCCTGTGGAAAGGGAAAGCACTGTCATGTCCTCATCTTTCAGCCTTCTGCAGGTGTAGATATTATGCCTCATGAAATAATGGACAGCCCCATCATCGATATTCTTGGAGGAAAAGACCACGTTGGCACCTGTCGCTATGATCTTGTCCAGCATCTTATGGAAATTGGCCGTTTCCTGGTCCTTGAAAGCAAACATTTCTTCTATGCTTCCAAGCTGGATCTTTGACTTCGTATTGGTCTTGACGAACTCTATCGGCATATCCAGAAGTGCGATCTTTGCATTTTCGACCCTGGCAGGAGTGTCGGGATGGAGACGATATTTATTGATGTAAATTCCCTTTATTACCTGCGTGTCTGTGATCTTGCCACCGGCCTCTTTCCTGATGACGATCTTCTCATCTATGTTATACTTGCCGTTTTCCTCTATAGCCAGTACTGCATCGACACATACGTTTGCCAGATGGTCTGAAGAAGCTTCGGGAGCTTTTCCTGTGATAGAGGTCTCTGCTATCTTCTGAAGTGTTTGTCTGTCGTCCTTGTCAACTTTTGTGGCAAAGTTCTCCAGGATCTCAATTGCTTTCTGGGCAGCAAGGTTGTATCCTTGGAAAATAACGATCGGGTGGAGGCCCTTATCTAAAAGTTCTCCTGCTTTATCCATCAGACTGCCTGCTAACACAACAGCGCTGGTGGTACCGTCACCTGCAATGTCCTCCTGTGTCTTGGCAACCTCAACGATCATCTTTGCTGTGGGATGTTCTATCTCCATTTCCTTGAGTATAGTGGCACCATCGTTAGTGAGGACAATATCACCGAGGATATTGACCAGCATTTTATCCATGCCCTTTGGTCCTAAGGTGGAACGCACCAGTTTTGCGACCGCTTTGGCGGCGTTAATGTTCATGGAAAGGGCATCTTTACCCTGTGTATGTTCTGTTGTTGGACTAATAATGTAAACTGGCTGACCGCCATATTGTCCTGCCATTTGTACTGACATGCCTTGTTGTGCCATTGTTCCGAACCTCCTGAATCCAGATGATGAACTTATTTGAAGTATCTTTTTTACGTATGAATTGAACTAACTGTATATGGTTCTATAAAAACATTTCGACAAGAGCGTATGCTCTATTTTATGGTCAAAACATTTAAATCATTAATTCCATTTCTCGGTTATGCTGACCTTCATAGGATTGGGGCTCTTTGACGAGAAAGACATCTCTTTGAAAGGACTTGAAGCTATTGCCCAGGCAAACAGGGTCTATGCAGAGTTCTATACATCCAGGCTTATGGGTACTACCCTGGAGAAAATGGAAGGTCTGTACAATAAGAAAATACAAGTGCTTTCACGAGAAGAGGTGGAGCAATGCCCCAGCTGGCTTGAACATGCCAGAAATGAAAATGTGGTATTCCTTACAGGGGGAGATACCATGGTCTCAACAACTCATGTTGACCTGCGCCTGCGTGCAATGGAAATGGGTATCACTACAAAGCTCGTGCATGGTTCTTCCATATCATCTGCCGTATGCGGACTTACGGGCCTGCAGAACTACAGGTTCGGGAAAGCCGTTACTGTTCCCCATCCATATACCAGCAGCCGGGGAAAGACCGTCATATCGGAAACCCCTTATGATATTATTCTTCAGAATCTTGAGCATGGCCTGCATACCCTTGTTTTCCTTGATATCGATAAAGAAAAGGGTTATATGACAGTGAACCAGGCACTGGACCTTCTGCTGCAGGTGGAAGCAAAAAGAAGCGCAAAAATACTGCAGGACAGAATAGCTGTAGGTATAGCAAGAGCCGGATCCGACTCCCCGGCGGTTGCAGCAGACCACATTCAAAGCCTGAAAGACTTCGATCTCGGTGCACCGCTACATATACTGGTAATTCCTGCAGATACGCATTTTGTGGAAGCTGAGGCATTAGTGCAGCTGGCCCATGCGCCTATGTCAATACTGGAAGTTCATAAACAATAATGGTGTAATATTATAGGGTACAAGTCTATATATCAAAACAACGTAGGACATATTATATTACATATTAAATATATCTTTGTTTGAATTGATGTGATCAAATTAATAAGAGAGGGAAAAATGGTTCGAGATGCAGTTGGCGTGATATTCGGAGAAGCTGGTACATCCAGCTTCAGAATATTATTATCGGACAGTACCAGTGTGCATCAGGGAGAATATATAAAAGCCTGGCATGAGATCGATGGCTGGGTGCTCGCACAGGTACTATCCATTACGCGTTCCGGAGATAGTTACACTATCGAGGAAGCAAAGAACGGAAGCCGCAAAGATAAAAGCGGGGATCGGATAATAGCTGATGTGACCGTTATTGGGAAACGTGACGATTCCGGACTGCTTAGATCACCTAGCACTCCTTTCAGTCCCGGAGACCCGATCTACAAGGCGAACAATGAACTTATCTGCAGTTCCCTTGGCCTATCCGGAAAAGAAATGTTCATAGGCATGCTGGAAGGCACGGACATACCTGTCCATCTCAATGTGAACAGTCTTGTGCAGAAACATTGCAGCATCCTTGCAAAGACAGGAAGCGGTAAGTCCTATACTGCAGGAGTGCTCCTTGAAGAGATGCTGGACCGCAAAGTACCCCTGCTGATCATCGATCCACATAGTGAATATGCATCATTGAAAGAAGAAGGTGTCATCAGTACAGAAGTTGCGAACAGATTCAAGGTATCTCCAAGATCATACGCACAGTATGTTACTGTATACACTCCAGCCAACAAGAGCTTGAATCCAAAAGCTGATGAAGTTTTCAGGCTTAACGGCATGAACCTTACAGCAAAAGAATTGAGTGAGGCTTTTCCTAATAATTTCACCAGTACTCATATAGGTATTCTCTATGAGGCTATTGATAAGATCAAAGCCGAGATGGATACCTATTCCCTTGATGAGATCATCTTCGAGGTCAAGAACAATGACAGCAAGGCAAAATGGAATATCATCAGCTTCCTTGAAGAAATAAGGGAAACCGGTATATTGTCCACAAATCCTACATCTATCGAGGATCTGGTCCAACCTGGCAGAGCTTCCATTATAGATTTCAAAGGTGTGGCTCCGGATATCCAGTCTATGATCGTTGCACGCCTGTGCAGCGCATTGTTCGAGGCCCGAAAGATGAATACTATCCCTCCTGGGATGCTGGTTGTTGAAGAAGCTCATAACTATGCGCCGGAAAAAGGTTTCAGCAAGACCTTAAGTTCTGATGTATTGAGGACCATTGCCTCCGAAGGACGTAAGTTCGGTCTTGGCATGATGGTGATCTCCCAGAGGCCGGCACGCGTGGACAAGAACATTCTTTCTCAGTGCGGTACCCAGATCATAATGAAAGTAACCAATCCCAACGATCTGAAAGCCATTAGTAAAGGCCTTGAGGGCGTCAGCTCCTATGTGGAGGACGAACTCATGCGGCTGCCACCGGGAGTTGCCATGCTGGTGAGCACAGATATTGAGCGGCCGATCCTCGTGGATATCAGGGTGCGTAAAAGCAAACACGGCGGAGAGTCTGTTAATGTAATGAGAAGTGTTAACCTTAATTCCGCTCAGGGAGCATCGGCCAGGAAATCCTCGGTGGAGCCTGTACCTATGCAGCCGGTAATGCAAGAGCATGCTGAAAGCCATCATATTGGAGAAGAGCACATGCCTGTCCAGGCTACCACAACACCTCCTCCCAAGAGAAAACCTTCAAGGGAAGTAAAAACCGACGAAGGCGGCGGTCTTTTCAAGAAAATCTTCGGTGCGAGCAAATAAGGAGGAACAACTTGCCTGCTGATCTGAATGAAAAGGTTAAAAGATATGAGAACCTACTAAGGCAAGCGCTGGAAAAAGCAGAGTTTGCGCCTATCAAGGATTCGCATATGTATGCAGTCGCAAATGACTTCCATACAATGGCAAGATCATATTATGAGGATGGGATCCACTTTGTACACAGTGGAGACCCTGTGAACGCCCTTATATGTTTCAGTTACGGGCATGCGTGGCTGGATGCCGGAGCACGTCTTGGAGTGTTCACGGTTGACGATGATCAACTATTCACGATATGAATCCTGAAAAGTGACAAAACTCAATTTCCCGGAGACGAGTATATGTCAAATTATAATGTTGTGCTTGAAGCTGCCTGGTTGGTCAGAGATGTGAACAGTCCGGATGATGCCATAGGAGTGGCGATCTCCGAGGCCGGTAAAAGACTGAACCCTAAACTCGATTTTGTGGAAGTGGATGTTGGCACCACCTTTTGCCCTGCCTGTGAGGAAGCCTTCAGCAGTGTATTCCTTACGGCGAACACTGCAATTGTCGGTCTTGTCCTTGAGATGAAGGTATTTGATGCCGAAAGCGAGGAGCATGCATCAAGGATAGCTAAATCCGTCATTGGAAGGGCATTAAGGGATGTTCCTCTGAAGGTCGTTGATGTTGAAGAGTTCCAGTAAAGAGGAGAGGTAATATGGACCGGACAATATCGGTTGTCGGACATGCAGCCATTGATCTGCTTTTTGATGTGGAGCATATATCCTGCCATAATGAATCTTACCCGATTATCGATTACCATGAGTATTTCGGAGGCGGAGCTGCCAATATTGCGGTAGGTATTGCCACTCTTGGCGGTAAAGGTCAGCTGATATCTGCTGTAGGAGAGGATTTTGGAAGTTCCGGATATGAAGATTATCTTAGGTCATTGGGCGTAGACCTATCTTTACTTTATAGGTGCAAAGGTCAGAAAGTCACAAAGGCGTTCGTCTTTACTGACAGAGAACACAATCAGAGCACTTATTTCCACTGGGGTGCTTCTGCGCTTCTGAAAGAGCTGGAACCCCCTGAGGTTGATCTTGTGCATCTTGCGACATCTGAATGCTCCTTCAATGCAAGGATAGCACAAAAGGCAAACTTTGTTTCCTTCGATCCCGGACAGGACCTTATCACATATAACCGCAAGGACCTGGAGACCATTCTGGAGCACACGGATATACTTTTCACTAACCGTCATGAGATAAAGAGGGTCTGTGAGATGACCGGCCGTTCCTTCGAGGAGCTCAAAGCAAGAATCGGGACCATTGTGGTTACCTACGATTCCCGGGGCAGCAGGATACATACGCAAGATGCACAGTATTGCATACCTGTGGTGCCTGTGAAAGCCGTTGATCCCACGGGTGCAGGCGATGCATACAGGGCAGGGTTCCTGTTAGCCTTCACACGGGGCTACGACATGGAAACCTGCGGCAGGATCGGTGCAACTGTCGCCTCCTTTGCAGTGGAGGTCATCGGCTGCCAAGTGAAGTTGCCAACCTGGGAAATGATGCAGGAACGATTTGAAGCGCATTTCGGACCACTTCCCAAATAACGTCCATTGCTCAATAAACTATGCAAGCTGCTGAACATATCGGCCATCAGCAGCCTTTTGTATTGTTTACCATAGCAATCTCGGGAATTTAGTTGATACTTCCATTGTTCCCTCTACCTTGAGACTCTATGTCTTTCATGTGGGAAATCGCTTGAGCATCCACCCCTAAATACGGCTTTTTGGAGAGAAGAAATAGCATTGTCTGCGTCGCTGGATGGGATACCCCATCCGTTCTTGTTTATCACATCTAATGGAAAGGCTACGCCCTCGAGAATTACCATTAGATACTCTTCAATGTGTGTGTGAGATATATAAACTTTAGGCACTGTCGGCGGCTGTGGGGAAAAGGAGAAGGAAGGCCAGCGATTAAGTCCACTGTGCTTAGTCGTCTATTTTATATTTCTTTCGAAGCTGAGGCTCAAAATCTTCGTGCCCGAACTTCTTTAGAAGAGCGAGCTTTTCTTCGAATATTTCCCTCATCACTTTTTTGTGATCTTCTGGAGGTATTAAAGTAATCATTCCTGGGTGATATTCTTCTACAATCCTAGACATTATGGGTCAACTACCTCAATAATTGTATACTTTCCATCGTGATAGATCGACACTATCATAACGGCGGTGTTTCGGTCAAACAGCACTTCATATTCCTCGGGGTAAGCACTGAGTCCATTAAGATATACGCCCTGTTTGGACATATACTTAATAGGGTCCTTGTAGTATCCTCACTCAGCGAAGGCTTGTAAAGCCTTCTTTTCACTAATACCAAGGTTTATGGTC
>NZ_MVQX01000024.1 GCF_002067275.1 Methanomethylovorans sp. PtaU1.Bin093
TACAGGCTCAGGCGTGGGCATATGGAACACACAGCCATCCTACGCGAAGTTCATAGTCCAGAATAATAATATCTATAACAATAAGAATGGGCAAACCTATGGTTCAGGCTTCACAATGAGTGAGAATCTCAATGTTGATCCACAATGTGTCGACCCAGCCAATTCACAACTCAGTTCACGTGACTACCATCTTAAAAGCAAGGCAGGCCGCTATTCAAGTGGCAAGTGGGTAACAGACTCAATATCGAGCCCACTGATAGATGCAGGTAATTCCGAATGTGCTTGCAGCAGCGAACCATCTCCGAATGGTGGATTAATAAACATTGGCCGATATGGTAACACTGCCGAAGCTTCCAAGAGTGGTTCATCATTATCACCGATCTCAAATCAATATGAAGATTCACAAACCAATTATGATAACAGGTTACGTGAGGCAGCTCCTACTACTGTTCTTTCTGATTCCACCTATATTGACATTGGAAGGAGCAGTAGTAGTTACAGAGATGTTATGTGGTTCGACCTAAGTGCATACAATACAACGGATACAATATCCGAGGCAATGCTTTCGCTCTACTGGTATTATCCTTCAGCCAGTACCCGTACTTCTGATACAGTATTAGATATATACAGACCGGCTTTTGAATGGGATCCCGAGTATGTGACGTGGACTTCCCGTGCCTCTGGTACCCCATGGAACACAGCGGGAGGAGACTGGTATGACAAGAACGGAGTTGCACAGGGCAGTACTCCATACGCATCTCTTACATTCCCTGCCAGCAAGCTGGCTGATAACAAATACTATGAGTTCGATGTTACGGAACTCGTGCAGGAATATGTAAGTGGTGAACATACCAATACCGGTTTCTTCCTCAAGGCCAGGACAGAGAGCGGCAATTACATTGCATTCTACAGTTCAGAGTGGTCCAATGCTGACCAGCGACCGAAACTGACCGTATCTGCCAGCCCGTTCATTGCAGATGAATTACCGGTTGCAGACGCAGGTTCTGATACGACCGCACTCACAGGTTCAGCTGTTAGTTTCGATGCAAGTGCTTCTGCGGATGATAACGGCATAGTTTCCTACTCATGGGACTTCGATGCATCAAATGGCATAACCTCTGAAGCCACAGGTGTAACAGCCACTACAACGTATACCAGTGCAGGCAATTACACTGTGACCCTGACTGTCACTGACACCATTGGTCAGACAGCCACAGATTCATTGACGGTGATCGTCAGTGCTGCGCCAGTTACAAATATTGTCCTTGATCAGGTCACTTATGACAACAGGTTACGTGAGTTATCACCGACCACTGTTCTTTCCGACACCACCTATCTTGATGTCGGGAGGGTCACAAGCAGTTGCAGGGACCTTATGTGGTTCGATCTTAGCGCATACAACAGCACTGATATGATATCTGAAGCAACCTTGTCTCTTTACTGGTATTATCCTTCAGCCAGCACCCGGACTTCTGACACAGTATTAGATATATACAGACCTGCTGCAGAATGGGATCCTAAGTATGTTAGCTGGAACTCCAGAACCTCTACTTCTGCCTGGACAACTGCAGGAGGCAACTGGTACGATAAGAACGGAGTTGCACAGGGCAGTACCCCGTACGCATCCCTTACTTTCCCTGCCAGCAAGCTGGCTGGTAATAAATACTATGAGTTCGATGTTACGGAACTTGTGCAGGAATATGTAAGTGGTGAACATACCAATACCGGTTTCTTCCTCAAGGCCAGGACAGAGAGCGGCAATTACATTGCATTCTACAGTTCAGAGTGGTCCAATGCTGACCAGCGACCGAAACTGACCGTATCTGCCAGCCCGTTCATTGCAGATGAATTACCGGTTGCAGACGCAGGTTCTGATACGACCGCACTCACAGGTTCAGCTGTTAGTTTCGATGCAAGTGCTTCTGCGGATGATAACGGCATAGTTTCCTACTCATGGGACTTCGATGCATCAAATGGCATAACCTCTGAAGCCACAGGTGTAACAGCCACTACAACGTATACCAGTGCAGGCAATTACACTGTGACCCTGACTGTCACTGACACCAGTGGTCAGACAGCCACAGATTCATTGACTGTGATCGTCACAAAACCAGTGGTAATTGTCGAATATTTCGCCACCTATGACAACAGGTTGCGTGAGTCCTTACCAAGTACAGTTCTTTACGATTCCACCTATCTTGACATTGGGAAAAGTACTAGTGCTTGCAGGGATGTAATGATGTTCGATCTTAGCGGGTACGATACAACGGACGCAATATCCGAGGCCAAGCTTTCACTCTACTGGTATTATCCTTCATCCACTACTCGTACTTCTGACACTGTGGTGGAGATCTACAGGCCACAGGAATGGGATCCTAAGTATGTTAGCTGGAATCACCGTGCCTATGGCATCCCATGGAGCACAGCCGGAGGAAACTGGTATGATAAGAACGGTATATCTCAGGGCAGCAGCCCATACGCATCTATCACATTCCCCGCCAGCACAGTGCCTGGTAACAAATACTACGAACTTGACGTGACTGAACTTGTGCAGGAATATGTCAGCGGTGAACATACCAATACCGGTTTCTTCCTCAAGGCCAGGACAGAGAGCGGCAATTACATTGCCTTCTACAGTTCGGATTGGTCCAATGCTGATCAGAGACCAAAACTGGCCGTAACCAGCTGCTGAGGCTGAAAGCGATCGAGAGCGAATATAATTTCGCTCTACTCATATTTTTAAGTTTAATAAAAAGTGTTTTCAACGGATTGCATTGTGGAGATGGAAATAATAATAGGCCTCCTATGCATCAGGTTCTTTAACTCCTTTTTAAGGAAGGATACTTTTTTGATGCTAAAAAGAAACAGAGGAGATGATCTTATCAAACAACTCTTCAAAAAAGTTTTATCAATCCTGAATGTAAAGTACATACAGGCATGAGTTTTCCCGCATTTCCATAAAACCCTGTGTTTCGGAAATGCCAGCTTTTTCCAGCAATACCTTCTTCCAGGATTCGGGAGGCAATGCGATCTTGCCTGTGTATGCCTTTGCAGCGATCTGAGCGTACTGTAAGGGTTTACCGCCTATTTTGATCCTCTTTGCGACCTCGTTGCGATATGTCTGGTGCATCATACAAGCACTGTGTGCAGCAGAAGGCTGAATGGTATGGTTGTAGTGATCAGTAGCTTCCATATGCACTGGATTGAAATTACCAAGACGTTTGATATATTCTCTTATGGCCTTTGAAAAAGGACACACATTTGTAACAAAGCCATTGCTGCTGATCTGTTTTATATTCTCAAAGGATGAAAGTACTGATTCCCCATTGACCACCGCATTAGTAAAGTCTTCCCAGGTATCGTATTCTTCCTCTGGCACAGATTTTGCAAGAGATTTTGCCTGTCCCACTATATAGTTAGTGAAACCTTCAACACCCTGTTTATCAGAGATATCCTCAAAGAAGAGGAAAACAGATACATCAACAAAAGGATTAGAGGCTATTGTTTCTGCCATGTACTTCACCTTACTCCGCTATTTCCTCACCTGCAGATTTACCCTTCACGATCAACGCAAAGACACAGGAAGCACTTCTAAGGATGCTTTTTATATGCCTATCGTCAACATTGATCCTGGCAAGATTTTCTTGCAGCATCTTTACTTCTCCCATGCGTCCTTTGTTTGCAAGGTGCAGGCATTCAAGAGGTTGCTTTGCAACGGTAATATTGTTGGCAGCAACTTCCCTGAATCGCTGGTGAGTTATACAATAATTCGAAACCGCCGAGTCACGGATGCGATTATTATAGCTATCTGCAACATCTTCATCAGAGTCAGGGATCGGCCCGATCTTCTGGATGAACCTGATCATTGTAGGGGCCATTGGGCATGTTTTCAATGCATACACATATCCTATCACATCTCCGTCCTTATCTGTGATCGCAAGATCTGTAAGTACATTTACTTCACCCTCAATGGTGAGGGAAGTTCTGCCTTCTTTCATTGCTACGTTGAAGGCCGGCCAGCCCACATATGCTTCTTTTCCCATTCTTTCTGCATAACTCTCTCCGACCCGAAGCCAGTATTCTACTACACCCTCGGTGCCGGCCTTGCTAACCATGTCGTCAACAAGTGAATATAATGCTATGTCCATCATGATCAATGTTCTCCATTTAAAATTCCCGAAGCTCAAAAGTTCAGTATATTTTTTCTTCACATATGCGTTCACAGGATTCTATAAGCTTATTATTATTTTTACAGATATATATTTTATGGATGATATGTTTACGAGATACGCTTCCATTTGAATTGCGGAGCATTAGGGTACAGTTTCTCTGTTGTAAAGTTATCTTGTTCGATCAATGACAGTGCCTCTTTCACCGAAGATACTTCCAGTTTGAAGTTCTCTTCTCCAGAAAGGTGGTATTCAAGGAATAAGGTACATTCTTCTGACCAGAACAGGGTTACATCTTCTGTATCATTCTTTGCATTATTTGAATTCGGAGCTGCACATGACCAGGATGCAACTTTGAAAGGATATTTAACCTCAATTCTATCGCTTTGTGATCTATGCTTGTGTTGCCAGTTGGCATCTTCTGTTTTGTGGATCATCTTCATTAACAATGGCCAGGGTTGTAGCTCTATATTTTCAGAATGTTGAAAATGGCGGACCCATTTGTTTTCCATCTCGACCCACCTTATTCTCCATTCAGCAACTTTTCAATTAGAATGAGCAAGGAACTTAAAGAGTCCTTGTCAAGAAAAACGAACATGTCACCATAAAAAGTAGAATTACTTTGAGGCCTGGATAAAACTTGTACTTGGAACATCGTTTCTATGTTGAGTATATCAGTAGACCCTCCCCTTAGTCTGACTGCGATCTCAGCGAACAACTTTTGCGCATCTCCTATCACTATTTCAGGAGTTGATTGGAGCACTTTCGCTCCCAGAAGATCATATATGTTCTTCAGATAGGATCCTGCCAGGATATTGCCTATCTCATTGAGAGCAGACTCGTACATTCCGGGATCTTCTTCCAGTGTGTTTTTGCTCACCAGAAGGGAACTAAGGGTAACAGCACTGTTTGAATCAAAAAGCACCATCATGATGCCATTCAGATCTCCTGTAAGCTCCATCATTATAGCCGCCAGGGTTATAGATGAAGGCATCATTGACGGCATTGATGCGATGTCTATAACCTGGGAATTTGACAGGTTCAGCTGAACCTTGCAATCCAAAAGCTGCGAGAGAGCTGTTGTGGCATTGCCCATACCAATGCTCCCTATCTCTCTCAGGGCGTCTGACTGGAAACCTGAAAGCTGCATCATAAGATAAGATCCCCGATCAAGCTTTATTTCTCAGTTTCGTTTTCAAGGAAGAAACGCTTGCCTGCATAAAAGCGAACGAATTCTTCTTTGCCACCTTTTACTATCTTTATACTATCCTCTGACTCCTCTGCAATGTTCACAAATAGTCCTTCGAACTTACCAATAACTTCTTTTGGGTGTGCAAGGCTATTGACCATACCAACCAGTAAGATCCCTTTGGATGCAAAATCCTCTACCATTCTTGATACAAAGCTATAGGTAAGATCTTCTCCTTTTGTCAGTAGCATATGAGAGAGTGGTTCAAATATAAGGGCGCAGCCCGCAGGCAGCTTGCTCGTTAGATCAAAGAAATGATCAAGCTCGCTCATCGGCAACATGATCACGCCATCTTTTTCCACCAGTTCTTCCTCAATACCGGATAGTTCAATGAATTTCATGGCTCCTATATCCACCAGTTCTCCCAGCCTGTCCTTATATACAGAAGTACGAGGCTCGGTGGAAACCAATACCACATTCATGGTTTCCCCATAAAAGCGGAGGCACATTTCTATTACCGAATCCTCGTACCGGGTTTTGGGAGTATACTCGATCAATGTTGACCATTGTAACAGCCTGGCAATGTTTTCAGCATCGTTCGGATCATACTCAGATGTCTTTTGCTCGGCTTTTCTGAATACCATTCCCTCTATGAGGAAATCACCCAGGTTCTGGCGGGGAATGGTCTTAAAAGCCCGGAACATCAAAAAGCCAGCAGCTGCAAATATACTTGTGTATACAGCACTCCAGAAACCAAGGAACAATAATATGGTCTCAACTACGTTCTGATCAGGATTTCCAACTGCCAGAGCAGGGAAGATCGCAGTAGTGATGAGGAATATTGCTGTCAGGGCAAGAAGAAGCCAAGCAACAGAGCCTCTTCTTGTGTCTTCATATACCTTTATCCAGAAATAAATAGCAGCCATTCCTCCCAAGAGGGAGATGGATATGAATACAATATGTAATATAGTAAGATCTGAGCTAAGCATTCTTACCTCCACAGGAATATATCTCTTTCAACAAATAAACAATTTTTACCATCAAATCACATTCTCTCCCTTTATTGCACTTTTAACGTAATATACTCCTGTATCCGTGTCCAGCACGACGGTGCGGCCATAATTTTTTCCCACGTCTTCGGAAATTATAGGCACCTTCATTTCTGAGAGCACAACTTTGGTAGCCTGTATATTTCGTTCACCAATGTTCATGCTGGCATCGCTGTTAAAAGAGAACATCTTTGCCCCACCAGCTATTTTAGCCACCAGTCTTCTGCGCACTGCCCCGATACCTATCATTTGTTCAATGAGGTAAGGTATGCCGCTATCTGCAAATTTGGCACAGTTATCTGTAAAACGTGCATTTTCAATAGTTGGCAGCATTATGTGTATCAATCCCCCTATTTTGGTCACCGGGTCATAGAGGGCAATGCCTACACAGGATCCTAAACCCAAAGTTGTCAATTTCTCCGGGCTGCGAGTCACAGCATAATCTGCCATTCCTATCACTATCATAGTATCAGTCGATCAATGGATCAGCGGAACAGTGCATTCACTTGCTCCAAGATCAATTCAAGGGATATCGGATCGAAAAGAGTGAGCAGTTTCCCATGCATATCATTACCCTTTAGTGTGAACAGAGTATCAAGAATGATAGCATGTTCCACTTCCTGGCTCATCTGAATGAGTATATTGTCCATAATGGCACCGATCATATCATATGTATGGAACGGTGCTGATGCAAAAACATCTATTTTGAGGAAATCAGAAAAGGCGGTCATATAAGTGCTTCCAAGGATGTGACCCACTTCTGATATAAGGGACTCGTTCATTGGGTTCTTTATATCTGAGTCTTGTTCTTTGGTTATTGTATTGCAGATAAGTTTTGCACTTTCCGGTGGTAAAAGCATTACCATGTAACCTTTTACACATCCGGATAGCTTCATAAGGACCCCAGAAACCAGTTTATCCGCCCCCCCGGAAAACTCTGCCACTTCTTCTATCCTGGCAACCTTAAGATCAGGGGTCATTACCTTTACTTCACTTCCCAGCATCGTTGCCAGAGAAGTGGCTGCATTACCTATTCCTATATTGCTTATCTCTTTTAAAGCGCTGTAATGGAAGTCCGTAAGTTTGGAAACATCATAGACCATAGGATCATCTCTTTTAGCTGAGCCACCAGCATTTTCACTTTTGATATATTCGTTCTCTGGGATTAAAGGCTTTGAAAAGATCTTTGGAAGGCCCTATCAATGTTTCGGTTTTTCCCATTACAAAAAACCCATCTTTATTAAGGCCATTGTAAAAATCCATGTATAATCTTTCCTGGAGTTGTTTTTCGAAATAGATGGTGACATTACGACAAAATATGGCATCAAAACCTGTGAGCTTTTCTCCGGAAATGAGATCATTCCTGCGGAATTTTGCAACTTTTTTGATCTCAGCTTTTAAATGATAGCGTTCTCCATCATGATCAAAATATTTGGTGCGTATGTCAGCAGGAACTTCTTTCATCTCCACTTCTGAATACATAGCATCTTCAGCTCTTTTGATAATATCTATGTCAATATCAGTTCCAGTGATCTGGATGTTATATCGGGAAAAATTATTCCCAAGTATTTTATGCAGAAGTATTGCTATGGAGTACGCTTCGACACCTATAGAGCATCCAGCACTCCATATTCGTATATTCCGAAGTCCTGTGCTTTTAGACTTTATTATAGCGGGTAGCACTTCCTTTTCCACGACTTCGTATGTTTCAGAGTTCCTGAAGAAGTTAGTGACATTCACTGTGAGTGTATCCATTAACTGTTGATACTCATCTTTGTGAGCATTGAGATATTGCACATACTCTCCGAAGTTCTTTGAGCCGGTTGCCCTCATTCTCACGTCAATTCTTCTTTTGAAGTGTGAATCTTTGTATTGTTCACTATTGAAACCCAGATTCTTTTTAATGAGTCCTTTCAATTTCATGTATTCCTGATCTTCAGATGACTCAATTTTTAACATTTAACCGACTCCTTTAGTATAGGCGCTCTTTTTAGAACATTGTACCCTTTCAGGCTACACAGTAGCGAAAATCTATTAACCCATCATTTTTTTCATAATGGCTGCAACGATTACATCTGAAGCGCCCGGTTCAAAGAGCATATTGAACTCATTGCGGGAATTTGTAGAAGGTACATAGCCTATTCCTTTCACTACTATGAATTCATCTGCCATAGACCCCACTGTATCTTTTATAAATTTCCCGACGCCTTCCATGTCCACGCATATCTCAGGTTCACCTATCTGCAGGTTGATCCCCAGGAACTCATTCACTACCCGCATATATGCAGCACATAGTCGCATTCCCATCTCCCTGAGTTTTTTTATTTCTTCTTCCTGGATCGCATGAGTAGTGCCGATCGGTTTTTTTCTGAGCAGATCGACAAAGGAGAGAGCTGAATATTTTGGCAGCAATATAAGTGTCCCTCCTGTTACATCACCATTTATTTTCAAATGTACTCCCACGACACTTTTCTGAGTACCCTCCGAAGCTTCGTTCATGATCCTTTGCAGTGGATATATATCCACCTTTGGAATGTCTATCTTGACCTCGCGATCAACCATTTTTGACAGGGATGTAGCTAAATGGCCCATTCCTATGTTCCCAGCTTCCTGAAAGGCACCCTTTGTCATTTCATCGAGTTCAGGCATTATTATGTCTCCTTAAGTATCAGACCAATGTTCCAATGTCAAGTATCAAGCAAACGGTACCGTCCCCTAGGATCGTGGCACCTGCAAATCCCTTCACGCTACGTAACACTTTGCTGTCAAGGGATTTGATTATCACTTCTTGCTGCCCAAGCAGTTCATCAACAACAAAACCAAAGTGATTCCCCATCTTTTCTACAACTACTACAATGAGGTTCTCTTTGTCGTCGACTTCAACAGGACAATCCAGAATACTGTTAAGTCTTAAAAGCGGTAAGACCTCTCCGCGCAGCAGGATGACCTCCTGCCCTTCTATTGTCTTAATATCCTTTGATCTTATACCTACATCCCTTACCACATTGTTGAGGGGTATAGCGTACGTTTCACCAGCTGTTTTTATCATCAGTGATTGGATGATCGCAATAGTAAGAGGTAATTGAAGTGTGACAATACTTCCTTCTCCAAGCACTGATCTTACTGATACATTCCCTCCCAGCGATTCGATCTTTGTCTTCGCGACATCCATTCCCACACCTCGGCCAGATACGTCTGTAATGACGCTGTTGGTGCTAAAACCGGGGAGGAATATCAGATTCAGTGCTTCTTCATCAGAGAGCTTGGAAACTTCTTCTTTGCTCATCAAACCTTTCTTTACTGCAGCATCCCTTAATTTTGAAGGGTCCATACCTTTTCCGTCATCCTGCACTTCAATAAGCACGGTATTTCTTTGTCGGGATGCTGCAAGGCGTACAAGTCCTTCAGGTGATTTGCCTGCTTTTGCACGTTCTTGCGGTGATTCAATACCATGATCCACAGCATTTCTCAGCAAATGTACCAATGGATCGCCTATCTCATCAAGGACTGTTCTGTCAAGCTCGATCTCCTTACCTTCTATCATAAGATTGATCTGTTTGCCTTCAGACTTTGCCAGATCCCGTATCATCCTTGGAAAACGGCTAAATATCTGATCGATGGGAACCATCCTTGATCCCATTACCTCTGTTTGTATCTCATTGGTAAGCCTGTCCAGGGTACCAAGAGCCTCCTCAAGGTCCTTTGATTTTATACTTGTGGCTAGCTGGTTAAGTCTGATCTTATTGATGATGAGTTCTCCGACCAGGTTCATGAGGTTATCCAGTCTTTCAATGTTGACCCTGATGCTCTGCCCGGTCTTTAAGGACTCGTTCTTTTTCTGTTGTATAGTATTTTTGTTCGTTGGATCTACGTTCTTTCCTTTCGTAATATCTTCTGTATGGGCATCAGTAGTTTCTTCTTGAGGATACAGGGTCATCAGTTCAACTTTCTTTACTTCTGAAATGTTCTCTATCATTTGTTGTATAGATCCCATGCTTTCAGAAGTTGCAGCAACCACCACAAAGCTGAAATCGAATTTTTCATCTTCAATCTCTTTTTCCGAAGGTTTGGTTTTAATGATTTTTCCTACCTTATCCAGGTTCATGAGTACCATGCTTGAACGGGCTGCCTTAAGTACACATGATTCGTCAAGAAGCACTTTAATGGTAAATACTTCCTGATCATTTGATCTTGCATGCTGGATCTCAGCCAGTTCTTCCCGGGTGAACTCGATTTCTTTGCTCATCACTTCTTTACAGGGCAATGGTTCTGTAATATTGGTACTCTGGCTAGCAGGAATTCCATTATCGATGTTCTTTGCAGGAGCAGGATCCATCAGCTTAGTAACTGGTGCTGGAACTGTCATTGTATCCTGTACATTTGAAGGCGGGATCGTTATACTATGGAGTTTACATTGCAGTGTGGATACGTCCACAGCATCAGGGTCATCAATGTTCTCAACAAGCATTTCCAGGGTGTCCAGGCACTCAAATTGGATCTCGATTATTTTTTCGGTCAGGCTTATCTGAGACTTCCTGATCATATCCATGATGTTTTCCATCTCATGAGTGAGTTCTGCGATCGTATTGAATCCCATAGTTGCAGACATACCCTTTAAGGTATGAGCAGAACGGAACATATTATTGATATATTCCATCTCATTTGGGTTTTGTTCCAATCCCAGCAACGCCTCATTAAGTTGCTGAAGATGCTCTTCAGATTCAACTTTGAATATTTCTTTATATTCCGACATTTCCATAATTTCCACCAACAGTGACTTTTGATCATCTTATGATGTTCTTCATATGAGCTGCTGAATTGTTGTGGCTATCATCTCAAGAGGCACTATGCGATCTGCCAGCCCACGATCAACTATGGCCTTAGGCATACCATAGACAATACATGATCTCTCGTCTTCAGCTATGGCCTTTCCTCCGGCTTGCTTTATTTTTTCCACACCTTCAGCTCCGTCCGTACCCATACCCGTCATGATAACTGAAAGGATGTTAGCCCCATATATGGGGGCCAATGTTCGGAAGAGCACATTGACGCAGGGTCTGACACCCAATTCCCTGGGTTCTTTGTTA
>NZ_MVQX01000025.1 GCF_002067275.1 Methanomethylovorans sp. PtaU1.Bin093
GCCTGTTTCAAAACTTCCCTCACACCTTTTTCCAGCATAGGATGAAACATGCAATATCTAATAGTCCTTTGAAAACCACATTAAGTCTTTCATATCTACTTGCCAGTTTTCTGAATCCCATCTTCAACCATGCAAAGAATCGTTCGATAGTTCCTCTTTTTGAATAAGAATCTGGATCAAATCTAGTAGGTCTTCCTTTTTTTCTTCTTTTACTGTTCCTAGTATTGATCGGTATACTGCTTTTGATAGCTCTGGATCTTAAATACTGCCTTATGGCAGTATTATCATAAGCTGAGTCTGCTAATACCTCAAAGGGTCTTGTTCTTGGTTTAGCTGTTGTATTGATCTTAATAAGTTCCATTACTTGAATGAAAGGCTTGCTATCATATTCATTTCCAGGAGAAATGATGATCGGAAGAGGGAATCCATTACAACTTACACTAGCATGGATCTTTACACCTTTTCTTTTTTTGTGACCGTTGTAATAGGAGTCTTCTCCCCTTTTTTTGTTTCAATGAAACTGCTATCAATACACACAGTATCTATTGAAAACTTACCTTTTGATAAGCGGAATCTCTAAGAGATTCCATTATCTTATTCCATATTCCTGCTTCTGACCACCTTTTTAATCTTCTCCAAGCTGTTATTCCAGAACCATAAGAAGGTGGTAGATCCCTCCATCTACAACCTGTTATCAGGACATAGAGAATACCGTTGATGACCTTACGGTCATCAACTCTCTTTCTTCCGGTTATCGGTTGTGGAGGCAGGAATGTTTTAATGAACTTCCATTGCTCATCAGAGAGTTCTTTAAAACCCATTCAAATCCCCATACTATTATTGGATAAAGGTGTATTTATACTTATGAAACCAGCTCATCAACTATCATTGCTGATATTTAGGAAATCTACAGGGTTCAAATTATCTTAACTGGGAACTACCGGATTTTCTTGACCGTGAACCAGAAACGAGTACCTGTGGCGTCAGGATTGTCCTCCACGCCGACCCTGCCTCCGTGCAGATCTACAGTTCTCTTCACGATAGCAAGCCCAAGCCCGTGTCCCTGAATATCGCCCACATTGAGCCTCTTGAATCGCTGGAACACAGAAGATTTATCAGCATCTGATATCCCATCCCCGAAATCAGTGAGGATCACTTTCCATTCCTCATTAGAATCTTCGACCCTTATTATGATCTTTCCCCCTTTGGAACCATATTTCAATGCATTAGAAAGGAGATTGGTCACCACACCACTGATAAGAGGATTGGCTTTTGCATAGTATGGGCCTTTTTCCTGATATTCGATCTTCAGGCCAGCTGCAAGTATTTCGTACTTGTACGCATCAATAGCTTCAAGGATCATTGAATTAAGGTCAAGTTCTATGAATTCGATCTCTTCAACGCTCTCCAGCCTTGCAAGATTGGCAGCGCTGTTTATAGTATCCAGGATCTTGGAAATGCTCTTTTCAACGATACCAAGTTTGTGAAGTTTATCCTGATCCGTTTCTGAACCTTGCAGTATCTCTGTAAATCCTCTGGCCACGCCTGCAGGATTGAGGATGTCATGGCTCATGATGTCAATGAACAGGTCCTTCAGTTCGTTCGAACGCTTGAGGTTACGTGCATATTCCTGTAGCCTGTTCTCTGCTTCCTTACGGGAAGTGATATCCCGTACTATACACACAGTTCTCCCATTGTCCAGACGTGTAAGAGACACTTCCTGGAAAAAGAGCGTACCATTCTTTTTCCTCCCTCTGTTCTCTCCTGTCCACTTGCCCTTTTGGAGTAACTCCGGCAGGCATTGTGTTTTAAATATCTCATAGTCAAAAGGATCGTACATCAGATCCCATGTTTTACCCAGAAGTTCTGAAGGAGAATTATATCCATACATTCTCGCATGTGCCTCGTTAGCATAGACAAGTTCTGCTTTTTCGTTGAGTATGGACAGACCATCTGTAGCTGCATCCATTGCTGTCTTCTGGATGTTTATCAGAGACTCTGCTTTCTTTGCATCGGTTATATCCTCTCCGGAACTAAGCGTACCGATGATATTACCAGCAGTATCCCGCAGTACCACATTGTTCCATCTGATGATCTTCTCAGTTCCCTCACTTGTAAGACATGCGTCCTCTACAAGAGTATTTGAGGGAAGGGAAGTAGTTATCAGCTCAGAGAGGCGCTTATTGACCTCATCCCTTAAGTATGCAGGTATGAAATGATCTACCCAGTTCTTCCCAATTACTTCTTCTTCAGTGTAACCAAGTATTTCGCAGCCTTTCTTATTGATCAGCTTGACATGTTTTTCATTGTCCAGCACAAGGAACATTACGCCTGCAACATCCAGGTAGTTCTGTGCCTGGTCCCTCTCTCTTAAGATCTCATCCTGAAGGGCTTTAAGTCGCAGCAGTGAACTTACACGGGTCTTCAGGGACAGCCTGTCAACTGGCTTTGATAAGAAGTCATCTGTGCCGACTTCTATTGCACGTGCACGATCATCACGGTTGGAGAGTGCAGTAACCATTATAATTGGAATATGAGCCGTATCTTTAGAACTCTTGAGTACCTTACATACCTCAAATCCATTGATATCAGGCATCATTATATCAAGAAGGATCAGATCAGGCTTTTTATTGTGTGCGTTCTCGATCGCTTCAAACCCGTTAAAAGCTGTGATCACTTCATGCTCGGAATGCAGATAGGCTTCCAGAAGTTCTACATTAACTGGTTCATCATCTACAACAAGTATTGTGAACCGGGGTTTGAGATTGTCCATATTTCCATCAACCGATCAAAGAGTTTTTAGTCAGTCATATACTGTGAAAATCCCCTTCAGATCCCAGAACAGTATCCATGGAACCATTTGGTCGGATCTTGTGCCACAGAATAGCAGATGTTACGTATTAGTTATTTAATACTAATAATACTATAAATATCTAAGTATTAATTTAGTACTAATGGAATTTGTCTGTATCTAAAAATAGTAAATATCAAATAATTATGAACCTGTGCAGAGGAGGAACATGAAAATGCGTTTGAGATCAACTGATCATTTTTCTGATCCATTGCCTATAAAAATGCATCCTGCATCTTATCTATCATTTGTTTCTCTTATGCAGGAACACCATCATAAGGTATGGTAAAAGAGAATACGGAACCTTTACCCGGTTCACTCTCCACCCATACATGACCACCATGTAATTCCACGAATTTCTTTACCAGAGCCAAACCCAGTCCTGTGCCTTCATACCTGCGGACACCTGAAGAATCGACTTGTGTAAAAGGATTGAAGATCTTCGGCTGATCTGTTTTAGATATGCCGATACCATCATCTTTTACTCTGAACTGAGCAAGGTTTCCTGAAAGGCTTCCTTCTATGGATACATGGCCCCTGTGGTTAGCAAACTTTATTGCATTACTTGCCAGATTGTACATGATCTGTCTGAATTTCAGCTTATCTGCCCTCATATTATTCATCGTCGGATCGATGCGTATATCCAGAGATATGTCTTTTTTCAATGCCAGTGGGAGTACAATGGCCTTAATTTCACTTATGACATCGAAGACATTGAAATACTCGTATGATATCTGCATTTTCCCGGCTTCGACCTTTGAAAGATCAAGAATGCTATTGATAAGGTCCAGAAGATGCTTACTACTGGATGATACGTTCTCCAAGAACTTGTGTTGTTTTTCATTGATCTCGCCGAACGTTTCTTCAAGGAGAATGTCTGAAAAACCTATAATAGATGTAAGAGGGGTGCGTAATTCATGGCTCATATTAGCCAGGAACTCGCTCTTTGAGTTATTTGCGGCTTCAGCGCTCAGCTTGGCATTAAGGAGATCTTCTTTTTCCTGTTTCTGTGCTGTTACGTCTGCAAAAACATAAACAATGCCTATCACTTCATTTCTGTCGTTCTTAATAGAAGTACCTGTGATAGAAACGGGTACCTTGAGATGTTCCCTGGATAAAAACAGGTCTTCATTGTTTCCCCCTTTGAAAACTCCATTCTCAAGTACCTTTTGGACCAGGTCAATGATCATTTCATCGTTGGCAGTAGATATCCGAAATATTCCAAATAATGGTTTTCCAACAGCATCGGATTCCTTCCATCCAGTAAGGATCTCGGCTGTTGGGTTCATGTGCCTTATTGTACCTGACACGTCTGTGGCTATGACCGCATCAGCCATGTTCTTTAATATAGCTGATACCCACGCTTCCTTTTCTTTGAGCTCCTGCTCTGCACGGTGCTTATAGAGTGTGATCTCTATGTTAGTTTGAAGATCTTTGTCTTCGAAGGGCTTTAAGATGTATCCAAAGGGTTCTGCTATCTTTGCTTTTCTAAGGGTATCCTCATCAGCATAGGCAGTAAGGAATATCACAGGTATACGAAAACGATCGTGTACATGGAGAGCTGCTTGTGCCCCATCCATATCGCCTTCAATCATTATATCCATCAGCACCAGATCAGGTTTTGTCTCTTTTGCGCTTTCAATTGCATCTTCCCCGGATGATGCTATTCCTGTCACCACATATCCCGAATCCTCTAATCTGTATTTGATGTCCAGCGCTGTGATGCGTTCATCTTCAACGATGAGGATACGTGAGCCCTTCATAACCTAAAACCCCTTGAAGGAATGTATGCAAAAGATATTGAAGAAATTTGCGACATGTGAGAAGATGTAGCCAGATGTGATCTTACACAAGTATATGGCTTCCGGGCAGTTACAATGGATCTCAATGATTTACCTCGATGACATTCATTTGTTAGAAAGAACGGAAAAGATGTATTTCAGCTATGATAACTAGCCAAATATAAATATTTCTAATTGATTCTGGCCGCAATATTTGCATATATACGGAGAAAAATATTCCTGTAATGAGCTATCTTCGGTTATACGTGTCCAGATAAATATTATCGCGAGAACCGGATATTGGACAATATTTAAATTCATTGAAAGCAAATAATATATTGCCTTAACACAAAAGGAGGATCTTTCTTGAAACAACAAGTAATTAATCAATTAGCTGCGCTTATAACTGCAGCATTTGGATTGGTAGCGGCCCTGGCATGGAACGATGCCATAAAGTCGTTATTTGCAGAGGGAGGAGCACTGTATTTCCTTGCTTCATGGGGTATATGGGCATATGCACTGTTTGTAACCGTCCTTGCAGTCGTAATGACCATCTGGATAGGAGGACTTGCAGAAAAGTCAAAAAAGGAGTGAGAGATCCATATTCGACCAGATCGTAATTAATTTTTATTAAACTTCGTATTATATACTTATATCTGTCTTTGGTGATCAAAAAAATATATGTGTTCTTAGTTATTGGCTCCGGCCAAAAAAACTAAGAACATTTTTCCTTATTTTAATGAAAATATGTTCTTTCTCTATGGTCCATCAGAGATGTGATCAACTTAATGATGTTCCTGTTCTTTGCACCATTGTAGTAAGCAGGGCAGTCCCCCAATTCACATCCTGTCATTGATCTTTAAATATATTTTTTCTTCAGACCTGCGAGCATTAAGCATCCGAGAACTGCAAAGATAACTTCGAACCCCGGCGACTTCGGTGCTTCAGTGTTATTGTTTACAGGAATTTCCGCGATCGAGTTCACATTATCATTGTCTGATACGTTGGTCATGTTTTGTTGCTGAGTTACGTTGACCGCTGTTTCGGATGGTGTTTGTGAAATGTCCTGTGGATGATCATTGGGATCTCCCGGAAATGTCAGGGCATTGATCTCCTCAAGATTAGTGAAGCCATCGTTGTCTGAATCAAGGCTACCGATCGATGTAAAGTCTCTTCCACTTTCCGAATATGCCATACCATATGGATTGCGCGGAGATCCTCCACCTGATGTATGACAGGCATTGCATGAATCAAGCTTCGTGCCGGCGATATCGTAGTTCTGCCTGAACGATGAAAAATAGGCAGGTCTTGCTGCTGCCATGGTCGCCCCGATCAGAACGATCACTGCTACGAACAATCCTATAGCTAGTTTTGAGTTCATATTGATCACCACATGTTTCCCAATGATTGCTTATCAATAAGCTGTGCAGCAGATATTTAAGCACTCCTTTTGAGAAGTTACGGGACTTTCAAATATCCCAGCTTAAAAAACCACCATACAACACCAAAAACCCCTTTTGGGATTGACCTTGTCCTTAATCATACTGGATATTTTCTACTGGAATGTACAAAATTAAAACCAAGATAAAATGGGAGAATTCTAATAGTAGTTCTTAGAACTGGTATTTATACTAATGAAAGCTGCAGAAGGATGGACCAAGTGCGAAGATCGGACTTATTTGCCCCATTAGGCATCTACTTGTTGTGGACGATAGGGACTTATTTACTTGAAGGCAGGATCAACCTGCTTCAGGAACCTACACCCGCAGGGCGCACAATATATATACTTGTTACAAATATAATAATAGGGACAGTTATTGCTTTATGGATTCTGGGATCACGTGTTCGCTCAGGGGCTTTGAACGAAAAACAGATAGGTGCCCAGCCGGCAAAAAGAACTGTTGCAGTAAGCTTAGTTGCTGTGATGCTTGGTTTTGGTTTTTTCCTGCTTCAAAAGCCAGTTTCTTTAAACCCTCTTGTGGTATGGAACGTATTCAGTCAGGTTCTGCCTGTTACCATTGCAGAAGTTGTAGTTTGCTGAGCTGCTATAGGAGGAACTGTGGAAGCTGTCGCCAGACCGAAAGGCAAGTTGGTTTCTATTATAGCAGGTATTATCGCTGCTGACATCCTGTTTGGAGTATATCACTTCGCTCACAGTGCTCCCTTCAACCAGGTAAAT
>NZ_MVQX01000026.1 GCF_002067275.1 Methanomethylovorans sp. PtaU1.Bin093
GCAAATCCACAATGGGAGATCAGCAATGACGGGAAAAGAGAGCCTCTTCACAACTAAAAACACCATCTTTGCCGCCGTAATAGCATTTATCCTGCTTGCAATGGTAGTGATGACCGGTATGATGACGCCTCTTCTTGCCAGGATCCTCAGTGGCACAGAGCTTTCCCTGGGTTCTGATTACTTCAACCCCAGGACTGCCCTGCCTACCGTATTACTGATCATGATACTTACGATATGCTTACTCGTCAGTTCCGTCAGACCCCGCAGCTCATTGATGGCGACTGCTGCGTTTCTGTTACTTGTGGTGTCTGTTGTGGCCATATCCCCTTTTTCAAATACAGCTGTTGATATGGCTATAGCCCTCGTGATACCGGCTTTGATAGCCACGGCCTATAAAATATGGCTCACGGTCAGGGATAAGAAAGGGTATGGAAGATACAGGGGGCTTTCCGCTCATCTGATCCATCTTGGAATTTTATGTATCCTGCTGGGCGTAGTGCTTAGCTCCAATATGAAAATTGAGGATTCGGCAGTATTTGAGACCGGTAAAATGGGAGCCGGGAATATACAGGACTATACCCTCAAGATCACTTCAATGGCATCAAGGTTGGAAGGAGAGCCTTACCAGGACCGTCAGGCATCTTCCTACATCACCAGGATAGATTTTGACATATATGATCAGAACAGATACAAAAGAAGCGGCAGTGTGGAATATATCACTGACTTCAAATGGGGTCAAACATACACTACAACATACATCCATAGAGGACTTACCGAAGAACTGTTCATCGTCCCCAGGGCCCTTGATGAAGAGACTGGAGAAGTTGACATGTATGTACGTATAGTTCCTTTCATAAACCTTCTCTGGGGAGGCATTTATATGATGGCTCTGGGCATCATTGCTTTACTTATCGTGGAACATCGCAACCCCCGTGAGAGCATTGCAACAGTGCAGTCACCAGGAAGAGAAAAGGACCTGGCTTTCTTTGAAAAACGATACGAAAAAATAATGGAGCAGGAGCTCAGGAAACTGCGGTCCGGAAAAAGCGGAGGAGGAAGCACATGAATCCTGGGATGGTCCTGATCTGGCTGTCCCTTGTGACAGCTATAGGTGCTGTGCTTTCAGGGTACATGGGATATAGGAAGAGCAACATCTCTGTTGGTAAACTTTCACGCAAACTGGAAATAACGTGCCTGGTGCTCGCAGGATCCTCGATGCTGTTGCTGATGTACCACCTCTACACCATCAACGCCTCGTATTCATACGTGTTCGAGCATTCCAGCGCTGATCTTGAGTGGTATTACAGGCTATCGGCTTTATGGGCAGGCCAGGAAGGGTCGATGCTATTGTGGGCTGTTTCCATAATGACAATGCTTGTGATAGTAGAGCGTACCCACAATGCCACGCTTTCGGGGACTGCACTGATGCAGACCACACGCCTCATATCGCTGTCCATCGTCTGCGTGTTCCTGATACTGCTGGTACTAAAGAACCCATTTTCGGCATATCATGTGCTTTCCGATGGCAGTGTTGGGATCACTAACTGGAACCCGTTCGTGCAGATGTATGACGTTCCTTACGGCCAGGGCATGAACCCCCTGCTGCGTAACCCCTGGATGGCAGTGCACCCGCCCACGCTTTTCCTTGGATATGCCGCTTTCACGATACCATTTGCGGCTGCAATAGGCAACTTGCTGACACATGATAAAAGATGGGAAGCCATCGCCACGAACTGGATGAGGATCGCATGGCTGTTCCTCACACTGGGCATTGGCCTTGGAGGTTTCTGGGCCTATGAAGTGCTGGGATGGGGAGCATGGTTCTGGAGCTGGGACCCTGTGGAAACCTCATCGCTCATCCCCTGGATAACCGCAACGGCATATCTGCATGCCCAGCTGCGTTACAGGCACGGAGAATATGGATTTGTTGCACCTTTGCTTGCAGTAGCCTCTTTCATTCTGGTCGTATTCGCGACCTTTGTCACCAGAAGCGGCATGTGGGCCTCTGTACATTCCTGGCAGGACTTCACTGCCGAAAGCGGCATAATAGCATTATTTTTAAGCGTACTGATATTATCAAGTACATTCCTGCTTGCAAAGAGATATTTTGAAGAGGATTGAATAGTGGCAGAGCTGGATTTATTGGCTCAGAAGGTAAGTGTTAACCCTCACTGAAAGGCTTTGCCCTCAGCTCTCCGTTCTCCAGGACCAGTTGTTCGATCTTTCTTTCAGCCTTTGAAAGTTTCTGGCTGCAGACACGTGCGAACTTCATGCCCTGCTCAAAGGTCTCAAGGCTTTCATCGAGGGTCAGGTTGCCCTTTTCCAGCTTTTCCACCAGTCCTTCCAGCTGTTCAAGAGCGGTTTCAAAGCTCAGGCTTTCGCCCATGCTTTCTTCAGTGCGGTCTTCATTAGGACTTTCATCCATCTTCTTCCTCCTGCGTACCATTTTCTATCTCAACCTTTTCCGTAACATCACAAATTATAGTGCCGTCTGTGACCCTTAGATCAAGCCTGGAGCCTGCTTGCACATCATCGACACTCCTGACAACTGCCCCATCGGACATTGCTATGCAGTACCCTCTTTCCAGGGTATTGAGAGGGTTCACTGCGTTCATACGGCCTGCCAGCGCTCTAAGCAGCATTTCCCTAGACCCAAGGCCATAGTTGACATCCTTTTCCATTGATGCGACCAGCTCATCGATCCTTTGATAGCGCAGATCGATCATTTCCCGAAGCTTGTCCGGTTCCAGGGAATCATACAGATGATCAAGCCTGGAGTTAAGGTCTGCAATCTTACGAGTTGCAGCATACTCAAGCCTCTGGAGCATGGAATCCATGAACCTTTTGAGCTCCACTCTGTCAGGGACCACAAGTTCTGCTGCAGCAGAGGGTGTGGGCGCCCGCATATCAGCGGTGAAATCGGCAATGGTATAATCGGTCTCGTGACCCACAGCAGAAATCACCGGTATCCTCGAGTTGAAGATCGCTCTTGCCACGACCTCTTCGTTGAAGGGCCACAGGTCCTCCAGTGAACCCCCGCCTCTGCCAACTATAATAACATCCACATCTGCTTTGTTCAGAACCCCTATCGAATCAGCAATGCTTTGTGCAGCCGCATCCCCCTGCACCAGACAGGGAGCCAGCAGCACATGCACCGGATACCTTCTGCTCAGCACATTGATAACATCATGGATCGCGGCACCTGTAGGGGAAGTGGATATACCTATCCTTGAGGGGAACCTGGGTATAGGTCTTTTGCGGCTCTGCTCAAAAAGACCTTCAGCTTCCAGTTTCTTCTTAAGCTGTTCAAATGCCCTGAACATCTCGCCAATGCCATCCGGGCGCATGTCCAGGACTTTCAGCTGATATTGTCCCCTGACGGTGTACACGTCCACAGAAGCATACAGTATAACTGACATAGAATCCTCAGGATCGAACTTCAGGCTGCGATTGGTCTGCCTGAAACTTACACAGCTTATCTGGCTTCCCCTGTCCTTCAGTGTAAAATAATAATGGCCTGAGCTATGTTTCTTAAGGTTGGAGATCTCGCCCCGCACCCATACTTCCCGCAGCCTGGGATCATTGACCAGCAGAGACCTTATGGTTTCATTGAGCATTGAAACGCTAAATATGCCCATTGGATTCTCAGACATCATAGATGAGGAGGAATTCACTAGTATTTATGTTGATGCAAGGATAGTGAAAGTGTTAGTGTTTTATAATAATACCAACGTTTAAATAAGTTCATCCTAATTTAGAAATGTCAAATTGAGGGATAGAGAGATAGTTCTTACGTTTTACAGCTTTTCTGATACGGAGCTATGATCATGGCAAAGAATGCATTAATAACCGGAATTACTGGACAGGATGGTTCCTATCTTGCAGAGTTACTATACAATAAAGGATATAATGTGTATGGACTTGTGAGAAGGCTCAGCACTCCCAATACATCCCGGATAGACCACATCCTGAATAATGTCGAACTACTGCAGGGAGATCTTACTGACCAGTCTTCCCTGAGCGAAGCAATGCGCATCGCACAGCCTGAAGAAGTGTACAATCTTGCTGCTCAGTCCTTTGTGGGAACTTCGTGGAACCAGCCTGTACATACCGGAGATGTGACCGGCCTGGGAGTAGTGAGAGTGCTGGAAGCTGTAAGACATGTAGTGCCCGATGCGAGGGTTTACCAGGCATCATCCAGCGAAATGTTCGGCAAGGTACAGGAAACACCGCAGACCGAGGACACGAAGTTCTATCCCAGAAGCCCGTACGGAGTAGCTAAAGTATATGCATACTGGACATGCGTCAACTACAGGGAAAGCTACGGCATGCACATCAGCAACGGGATATTGTTCAATCATGAATCCCCACGCAGGGGCATTGAGTTCGTTACCCGGAAAATTACCGACAGTGTTGCGCGGATATACCACGGCCTGGAATCGGAACTGCGCCTTGGGAACCTTGATGCAAAAAGGGACTGGGGATTTGCAGGGGATTATGTGGATGCTATGTGGCGCATGCTTCAGCAGGATGAGCCCGGAGACTATGTCATAGCCACTGGCGAAACCCATTCTGTGGAGGAATTCGTACAGGAAGCATTCTCCATAGCTGGCCTGGACTGGAAAAAATACGTGGTCGTAGACCCAAAGTTCGTGAGGCCGGCAGAAGTGCAGTTACTATTGGGAGATCCATCCAAAGCAAAGAAGGTGCTTGGCTGGGAACCAAAAGTACACTTCAAAGAACTTGTCAAAATGATGGTGGAAGCTGACCTGGAGAGGCTGGAACCTGTTAGCAGGAAACACTGAACCTGGTTCATCTTTCATTTTTTATACATTTCAGGTAAGGATGGCAGTGCACCATCCTTAGAATTCACATGGCATTTTGAGGGAAGTGCCTTGTAGAAAAAAATGGAAAAAGTGAAAACATGGACGAGAATAGATTTCACGTAATGGTAGGCACAAAGGGACAGCTTATAAAAATGGCGCCCATTATGCTGGAAATGGACAGAAGGGGAATAAAATATAATTTCATCAATGCAGCCCAACATACAAAAATACTTTATGACATCATTGGCGTGTTTGGCCTGAAACAACCCGACATAGTACTTAATAAGAATAATAGAGATGTTGCCAATGTCCTGGACATGGCCTCCTGGCTCTCAAAGGTGACACTGAGTTCTTTTTCACAGGACGGCCTGCCTAAAAAGAATGACATTTGCCTGATCCATGGCGACCCTATACCTGCTTCTTTTGGTGCTGTTCTGAGCAAATTGCACCGGGCTAAGATCGCACACATCGAATCCGGAGAAAGGACACATAATATCTTTAATCCCTTTCCTGAAGAACTGTCCAGAAGGATGATCGACCGGATGGCAGACTATCTGTTCACCTCTTCTGAAGAGTCGTATAACAACGTCATTGAACAGGGAGTAAAAGGGGAGATAATCAATCTGGGATACAACACTGTGATCGATGCAATACGTTTTGCCATCGCTAACTCCCAGAAAGTGACTTTCAAACCTGAACCCGGATATGTGCTTGTCAATGTGCACAGGGTGGAGAACCTTTATTCAAAGGAAAGATTGGACATCATCATATCCACGGTCGAAAAGATAGCTAAGAGCGAAAGAGTGCTGATGATCATGCACGAGCCTTTAAAGAACAAGCTTATAAAGACCAATATGCTTGATACCCTTAAAGGCTATGAGAACATCCAGATGATACCTCTCCAGGACTATGTAACTAATATCAATCTGATAAAGAACAGCAAATACATAGTGAACGACGGAGGAGCACCGCAGCTTGAATCTTATTTCCTTAGCAGGCCCTGCCTGCTGATGAGAGGGTTCATGGAACAGAACGGCTACCCGAACGTATGCCTTTCAAGATATGATACCACCATCATAGATGATTTCCTGCTGAACTATAACGACTATGTGTTCGATGTGGATATCAATGCTCTCACGAGCCCTTCTAAGGAAATAGTCGATATATTAACAGAGAAAATGGCTCACCTGAAGAACACATGAAACTTAAAGGGAACTTATCGGCACTTGCGTTAATTCTGCTTCTGGCCCTGCTGTTCAATTACTATACCTATGTTAATAGTGAGGTCAGCTACAGGGTAGCTGATAGTCCGGACGAGAATCTGGCCCTTATTTTTTCAAAGCTCATCGCAGAGGATTCTTCTTTTATATGGCATTCTGAAATGAACGAGAGATACAATGTCAGTTATTTCAGGCCAAGGAATTCGATAGACATCGGCGGCAATAATTACATTGGGCCATACGTTGGCTTTCAGATGTTGCTCGCCACTGCAAGGTTGTATGGGCTTATAGATCACATAGTGCCTCTGGCAGGATGCATAGGCGTACTGTTCTTATATCTGCTCGTAAGGAACATATTCGACGAAAGAACCGCGATAATAGCGGCACTGCTATGGGGACTGAATCCCTCATATGTGTTCTTTTCCAATACGTACTACAGCAACATTCCTGCAGTGGCCTTTTCGATGATCGCTCTCTATTGCTTCCACAAGGGTATTCAAACCAGAAAGAACACGTACATTGGCTGTGCCGGCCTGTTCTGTCTTTATGCTGTTTTTACGCGAACTTCAGAAATAGTAATGTTCGGATCAATATTGATCGGCCTTCTTGCTGCAAGGTGGGGAATGACCAGAAAGGTACAGCTGAAAGAGATGATCATATTCGCCAGCATCTTTTTAGTGCTGCGTATATTGTGGACAGTGGCCAGCTCTTCCCTTAATGCACAGACCGTGGACATCAATACAGGAGGAGGAGGGATAGGGTACCAGTTTGAATATCTTAGGAACAACCTGGAGGTCTATGCCAGCTCTTTCATGGACTACATAGTAGGTTATCCACCTCTGCTTTTTGTTCTTGCCTGCTTTGGAGTGATATCAATATATTCCTCAAAGGACAAAATGCAGCGTTTCTTTTCGCTTTTTCTTATTGGCTTATTTATTCTATTCTTTGGCCTGTATGGTTTCAGAGGGGAGACCTGGGGATTTGAGAAACTATCCATAGATTCCTCTATGGCGCGTTACTTTTTGATCAACTATGCAATTATGAGCACATTTGCTGCTGTATATTTAACAGCTTTTTTCAGGAAACAAGACCATTCACGGATTGTTGCTTTGTTCTTGCTGCTCATACTGCTCACATCCACAACTACGATATTCGAGAGTGACAACAATCTGATAAAATCAAGAGATAGGTTGGATGGCTGGGGTGCACTGAACAGGGAAACGGTCGATGCCACACCTTCGAATGCTGTTATTTTCACCAGGGCCTTTGATAAGGTCTTTATGCTGGACCGTCAGATAGCTGTGTATAGGACAGAAGCAGAGATCAGGGCACAGCCTGACATGGCATATTGGTACACACCTGCGAATATAGAGAAAGACCTCTTACCACTCATAGATAGAATGATCTCTGATGGTATCCCGGTCTATGTTACACAGGAAGCTACAGAGCTCTTCCAGCATCTAGAGAAAGATAACAGATACAAGCTGACATCTGTCACAAGGAACAATATGATCTGGAAGATCGAGAAAATAAGTTAATTTGACTTTCATATCCTTTTTTCTGCAATACCGGAAGTATCCCGAATACGCCGTGCAGGCACTCCTGCATATACACCCGATGGATCAAGTTTGCCTTTTACTACAGCACCCGCAGCTATAATGCAATTATCTCCGATCTCTGTGCCAGGCAATATAGTGGAATTGGCCCCGATCCATACACCATTACCGATAATTACAGCCTCTCCAATGACAGTGCGTTCATCTTCACCTACGCGGTCCTTTTCCAGATGGGTGCTTGTGGTCACCAGCACATTAAAACCGATCGAGCAGTTGTCCCCAACCGATACACGACCGGAGCAATCGAACTGCACACCCCGGTTTATAAAGCAATTACTACCAATGGAAAGCTTCCTGAACGAATTGACATAAAGATTCTTTCTGATGCGTGTATTTTTCCCAACAATTGCTATCGTCCTGACCAATAAAGCTCTTATTACAGAGCATACGCTCATGTCTGGAAATAGATTAGCCAGAAAAAGGAATGTGTA
>NZ_MVQX01000027.1 GCF_002067275.1 Methanomethylovorans sp. PtaU1.Bin093
CATCCGTTGGTCCATGATGTGTGGACTCCATGGTAACTTCATAACCAGTATTAATGGCCATTTTTTGCATGTTGAGCAAGATGGACCTCAAGGCAAAAGGCGCAGGATAAGAAAATTCCCTGCTGTGTCCTCCGAATTCTGCATTTCCGCTGTTTCCGGTATAATGGGCCGTAAGCACCCTGTTACCATCCTTGCTCTTATGTTTTGAGGCAACTACAATGAGCCGCGTTTTCAATCCACATGCCTCAAGTTTAAGGTCTATGCCATCCTGATATATGTGATGTGCATCTATTTCTACAACCCAGAAACCTTCGGATGAATAAGCAGATACAAGCTCCTTCCAGTCGGGGCATGCCACGTTCACAGGTTTCCAATCTCTCATTTTGAGTATATGTTCCTTGATGTTCTGGCTCGCTCTGTCCTTTGTGGAACATAGAATGGTTATTCTCGATATGTTTCCATTGCTGTTCATCTTTTCTCAACCCTGTTCTAGACCATTTTGATCATATCAAAAACCCATCTGCTTACACCTGGTGCCACATTACCGCACCTGCGACAGTTCAGGACTTTCAATCCCCTTTTCTCATAATCTCCTGTCAGGCCTTCTATTTGATTTTGTTTCTTGAAAGTATAGAAATGTATCATACCTTCAGGTCTGATAACTTCTGCTACGATGTCGAGGAATTGGTCCATCCCATAAGGTGTGGGTATCACGGCTCTGTGGAATTGACATTTCAGTATCGAAGGAATGTCCATGGCGTCAGCGCATATCACTGAAAGGTTTTGCATGACCCTGTTCATTGACGCATTCTTTTGGAGCAGGGAACAAGCTGCTGTGTTCTTCTCCAATGCTACAACATGAGCACCCTTCGCAGCCACTGGTACAGCAAAAGGCCCCACCCCACAGAAAGGTATGATCACTTTTTCACCGTTCTGCACCATACTGGTGATCCTGTGCCTTTCAAAAGACAATCTGCTATTGAAAAACACTTTCTGCAGGTCAACTTCATAGGCAAATCCAAATTCTCTGTGTATCGTTCTGGTACTGCTGCCTGCAAGCAGCTCAAAGGATGCCACCCTGTGTTCCCCGGAGAGCTTGGAGATCTTGTTCACAACAGCTTTTACCCCACCCTGTTCAGATATTAGTGCACGAGCTATCTCATGTTTATGTTCACCAAGTTTGGATGGCACTGATATAACAGCTATGTCCCCAATTACATCGAACCTGCCGGGCAACATCTTCAGTTCCTGTTCATTGAGTGTGTTTTTTAATATGTCTCTAAGGCTCATGTTCCATCCTGTATTGTTCATTTGTTAATGTTGCCTGAAACCTTCGTTCTCCAATGTTCAATAATCCTTATTAAGTTTGATGTTCCCATTTTGTATGGTGGTCTCAGTGTTATCATAAGTAGCTGTGGAGATCTCTTTTATTCGTGTACACATTTCCATTCCAAGCCGCTAGTTCCCAGATACTTGGCCCCTGTTGGTGTTGTCAAAAGAGAAGCGAGGGAATAAAAGTTCACTATGTTCTTTTGTATGTTGTATTTTACATATTTTTAATTGGACTCTAAGCGGATTATATACCATGTAAAACATTAGAAATAAACAATGTCTAATTTGTCTTTGATTTTAATGCTTTCTTGAACTGGGTGAACACATGGCTGTAATAGAAGCGAGCAACCTCACAAAAAGATATGGAGATGCGGTGGCTATCGATGATCTGACCTTAAGTGTAGGACGTGGTGAGGTATTTGGTTTTCTTGGTCCCAACGGAGCCGGCAAGACAACTGCCGTAAGAATTCTCACCGGATTGCTTAAGCCAGACTCAGGCACTGTTCTCATAGGGGGAATGGATATTGCAAAAGACCCTATCAAAGCAAAGATGAAAGTAGGAATGCTCCCTGAAACGGGAAATGTATATGTTGACCTTACTCCAAAACAAAACCTTTCATTGACAGGGAAATACTATGGCCTCTCAAAGGATACTATCCGGAAAAGGTCCGATGAACTTCTGTCAGAACTGGGTTTGTATGAAAGAAGTAATGACCTTGTTAAGACCTTCTCCAAAGGAATGAAGCAAAGGGTCAGTATTGCCTGTGCAATCATCCATGAACCTTCTATTCTTTTTTTGGATGAGCCAACTTCCGGCTTGGATGTGCAAAGCAGGAGACTCATCATCCAAATTATAGCTGATATGAATGAAAGAGGCTGTACCATTTTTCTTACTACCCATGATATAGAGGAAGCTAATAAATTATGTAACAGGGTTTGCATGATCAACAAAGGAAAAATAGTAGCCATGGACACACCAGAAAACCTCAGGTACACTTTTGAAGATACAAGATCTCTGGAAGTTGCTTTTGACAAAGAAATATCCAGGGACCTTTTTAATTCGAAGTTCATATCAAGGATGGACCGGCAGGGAAATAAATGGAGGTTCTACACTATCGATATAGATAGCACTATCAGGTACATTGTCACTATGGTAGAGAATAAGGGAATCAAAATTAATTCAATGACCACATATGGTCCAAGCCTGGAAGAGGTTTTTGTCAGGCTCACGGGAGTGATAGAAAAATGAATATCTCTGTGTTCATCAGAGGTGTGTTAGTTACTGCAGAAAAGAATATGATGATCTACTACAATAAGCCCCCGGTCCTCATATTCGGATTATTGTTCCCGATGTTTCTCTTCCTCGCCTTTTTTATGGGGCGGGGAATTGATATTCATGAGTTCTTCCCTGCTTTTCTGGCTATGGTACTATTCTTCACATCTTCCTCAGTAGGTCCACTTATAACTCCATGGGAAAAACAATCAGGAACCTATGAAAGGTTGCTGTCCTTTCCAGTGACGATAAATACGATCATCATGGGAGATGTTCTTGCAGGAGCTATATTCGGACTCTTCATTTCCAGTTCGGTCCTTATAGCAGTAACTCTTTTCCTCGATACTGCATTCAAAAGTATTTCCCTGCTCCTTGTATCCTTGCTATTGGGTACATTTTGCTTTGCAGCACTGGGAGTGCTCATAGCAGCGCCTGCGTCCAAAACCCCTTCCAATATAATGATGCTCTCAAGCCTCGTGCGTTTTCCACTGGTATTCATTAGTGGTATTTTCATCCCGCTTACAGAACTGTCAAATGCAGGTAAATATCTGGCTTTGCTGTCTCCTCTTACTTACCTGGTCGATATTTTCCATTTTAGCATTGGAGGCACCCCTTCTGTCCCACAATATATAGACATATTGGCATTGTCCGCCTATACATGTATATTTCTGTACGTAGCCAGCTATTTCCACAAGAAGAACCTCTCAAAAGGGTTATGAAGATCTTTCATTTCCGTATGCAGCAATGATAAAGTGTCTTAGATCCCATTTACCGGGAAGGATCAATTGGTAGGGCATGTGTTCACTTCACTCTTCTTATTGAGTCCAAAGGTTTTCTTTGTTACACAGACTACCCATCTCCAGTGTAATGCAAGATGAATGGTGAATAATATCACCATGGGCATTCCAGCCATTATATGGACCTGCTTCCATTCCAACATGCTCAATCCCAAGTATGAGGCATGTCTTGCACCAAACTGAAGAAATATGCCTGAAAGTCCTTCAAGGATCGTCAGGATCATTAATGGTATGTCTGTTATGTAGTTGGTCATTGTTCTGTTCATTACGCTCTCCTTCATATCTTCTTTTGTTTTTAGAGCCTACATTCTACGGCCATTTATTGTTCTTTCATCAGCAGTATCTGGCTCATGAAATGAGAAACCAATCAAATAAAATAAAAAGAAACTTACAATTATCAATGAACTAAATGTAAAAAATAGTTAAGCTAAAGGTTTATTAGAGTTTAACAGCACAGATCAAGCTTGAATACGCCTCAGAAACCTTTGATCAAATTATGGCACAAAATGTCCAAACATTATCCTAAATTTGTTAGTTCAGATCTCGCAGAAATTATTGCTCAGCTTTTCCGTGAGCTTCATATTTTCCGAATAATCCACTCTAACGTCTATGAGCCATACTCCACCCGCTTTTAGCGCATTTTCAAGCTGTGGTCCGAAGTCCTCTGCCTTTTCTATACGTATTCCGTGTGCTCCAAAGCTCTCTGCAAGTTTTACAAAGTCTGGGTTCAGAAAGTCGATACCGAAGCTGGCATCGAACTTTTTCTTTTCGTGCCACTCAATAAGTCCGAACTTGGCGTCATCGAATATCACTATCACCATGTCACATCCGAGACGTACTGCGGTCTCCAGTTCCTGGACATTCATAAGGAACCCGCCGTCTCCGGCTACTGCCACCACCTTACGGTCAGGACTCAGTAGCTTTGCCGCAATAGCTCCGGGAAGTGCGAATCCCATAGATGCCAGGCCGTTGGACATCTGTACCGTATTGGGTTCATAGGCCGGATAAAGGCGTCCTATCCAGAGCTTGTGAGCGCCCACGTCGCTGATGATAATATCTTCCCTTTTCAATGCCTGCCTGATATCGTATATGATCTTCTGGGGTTTCATGGGAAAGGATGTGTCAGCCTTGAGATCAAGGAGTTCCTTCTCCATGTTCTTCCGTACCTTTGAGAAGTATTCAGGCATTTCCTTTCTCTTGCAGAATGGTACAAGGTGTTTCAGAGAGGTGCGGATATTCCCTACAAGTGACAGGTCGGGAACATATTTTTCATCCACTTCGTGCTGGTCAGAGTGGATATGTATTATATTCTTGGACCCATCCGGGTTCCAGAACCTGGGGCTATATTCCACGTGATCGAATCCGATGCAGATGACAAGATCTGCCCTCGCAAAACCACACATGATATGGTCCCTGTCCTTGATACCCATGGACCCCATGTAGTGTTCGTCATCGGCCGGGAAAGCACCTTTACCCATGAAAGTTGTAACCACCGGGATCCCTGTGCTTCTCACGAATTTCCTCAGTTCTTCAGATGCATCTTCCCGGATGACTCCATTACCAGCCAGAATTACAGGCATCTCAGCAGCTTCTATAAGCACAGCTGAACGCTGCAGTTCATCCTCGTCAGGCATCCGTATGTGAGAATATGGTTTTTTTACAAGAGGTACTTTGTTCGTTCGTTCTGCAGCAATGTCCTCAGGCAGCTCGATATGTGTTGCTCCTGGCCTGTCCCTGGCGATCTCAAAAGCTTTGCTCACGATCTCAGGTATGAAATCTGCCCGGGTCACACTGGAGTTCCATTTAGTAAATTGACGGAAAGCTTCCACTATGTTAAGGTACTGATGAGCCTCTTTGTGGGTCTTTTCAAGTCCTGCCTGTCCGGTAATAGCCACTAAAGGTGCTCTGTCCAGATGCGCATCCGCCACACCTGTAATGAGATTTGTCGCACCCGGGCCCAGGGTTGCAAGACACACTCCTGGCCGATGGGTCAGCCTGCCATAGACATCGGCCATGAAGGCTGCGGATTGTTCATGCCTTGTTACTATGAACTTTATTTTTGATCTGGAAAGGGAATCGGTCAGGTCCAGGGTTTCCTCGCCAGGTATCCCAAAAATGTATTCCACACCCTCATTCTCCAGACATTGTACCATGAGGTCACTAGCTTTCATTTTCAGAACACCTTCATCGATTTTGCTCCTAAGAACTCATACATGCCTATCCTGTGCAACTCCCTGCCAAACCCGCTTTTCTTGAAACCGCCAAGTGGCAGGCGGGAGTCTGAGGATACGCCATTGTTAATGGCTATGAGCCCGGCTTCTATTTCCCTTGAAAATATTACAGCACGTTCACGGTCCTTGCTCCATATACTTGCTCCCAGACCGAATTCCGTGCTATTGGCTATCTTTATAGCATCATCTTCGTTCCTGAATGTTACTATTGGTGCAACCGGTCCGAAAGTCTCCTCGGTAAGTACGGGCGCACCTTCGGTTATGTTACCAAGTACCACCGGATAGAAGAAACTGCCTTTTCCATCTTGTTTTCCACCATCCAGCAGGACATCAGCTCCGGCTTTAAGTGTCCTGTCCACCTGATCCTGCACAAAATCCGCCTGTTCGGAGTTGACCAGGGGTCCCATATCGTTGTTTGGGTCAAGAGGATCACCTATTTTCAGATCGTGGACATGTTCCAGGAACCTTGAGGTGAATTCTTCAGCAATAGTAGCATCCACAATGAACCTCTTGGCTGCTGTACATCTCTGTCCTGCATTCTGGAACCTGCTTTTTGCTCCGTCCTTTGCAGCTTTTTCGATATCTGCATCATCCAGTACGATGAATGGATCGCTGCCACCAAGTTCCAGTATGCATTTCTTGATACTGCCACCTGCGGCAGCAGCCACCTTCTGTCCCGCCTGTTGCCCTCCTGTGAAAGATACGGCATTGATCTCATTTCTGGGTATAAGGGACAATGCAGTGGGTCCATCTATTAACAGGGTCTGATAGACACCTTCGGGAAACTCTGCCTCTTTAAATATACTTTCAATTGCCAGGGCACACTTTGGTACATAACTTGCATGCTTGAGCAATATCACGTTGCCGCCTGCCAGTGCAGGAGCAGCAAAACGTAATGCTTGCCAGAACGGTGCATTCCAGGGCATGATGCTAAGGATCGTTCCCAGAGGCTCAAGTACTATACCAGATGCTTCAGCCTCGGTTTCCACGAATTCCGGAGCTAGTAACATCTCGGCCTGCTCTGAAAAGTAATCAAAGACCTTTGCACATTTTTCGATCTCATCCAGGGATTCTCTGATGGGTTTGCCCATCTCAATAGTGATGGTCTGTGCAAGTTCCGCTGACCTTTCTCTGAGCACTCTTGCAGCTTTATCAAGGTAATATGTGCGATTAAAGACCTCAGTGTGTTTCCATTCCTTAAAGGCTTCCCTTGATCTTTTTAAGGTTTCCTCTATTCTTTCCAGTGAATGAAGCTCATATTCCCCGTTAAGTTCTCCTGTGGCAGGATTTACCGATCTTATCACTTTCATTATTTCCCTCTCCCAGCTGCATGCGTTCATTAGTTTTTAAAGTTGGGTCCACTAAAATAAACAGATAATGGTTTAGTAGATATTAAGAAGATCCAATGTTTAAGATATGCCCCTATAAAGCATTCTTTTTTCAGTATATCTTTATTGACTTTATGTGCATGAACTCATAGAACCCTTGTTTTGCCATTTCTCTGCCCATTCCGCTCCCTTTGATGCCTCCGAAAGGCATGCACGCTTCCGGCCGGAAGAAAGCATTAACAGCTACCATCCCGGTTTCAAGCTTCCTGGCAAGCAAAGCTCCTTTTTCTCTATCCTTTGTCCAGATGCTTGCGCCCAGGCCGAACTGGGTACTGTTGGCAATACGGATGGCCTCCTGTTCTTTCCTGAAGGTGATCATCGGTGCTACAGGCCCGAAGGTCTCTTCTGTCATAACTTTCATATCAAGGTTTACGTTCTCAAGTACTGTAGGGGAGTAGAAGAACCCTTCTCTTTCCATCTTTCCTCCGGGAACAAGCGGTCTTGCTCCTTTTGCGATAGCATCTTCCACTTGCTGTTCAAGGATCGATATCTGTTCTTCCCGCACTAACGGCCCAATATCCGTGTTCTTGTCCATTGGATCTCCCAATTTGAGTTTCTCTGTGAGTTCCACGAACTTACAGGTGAACTCTTCCGCCACTTCCTGTGCCACTATGAACCTCTTGGCTGCTATACAAGTCTGTCCCGTGTTGATGCACCTGCTGGGTACAGCCAATGTTGCTGCTTTCTCCACATCGGCATCAGCAAGCACTATGAATGGGTCGCTGCCCCCAAGTTCAAGTACGAACTTCTTCATATTGCGGGCTGCAAGCTCTGCAACCTTTTTTCCGGCAATATCCCCGCCTGTGAAGGAAACTGCTTTGATCTCATTCCTTGAGATGAGTGAGGAAGCTGTGGGACCATCTGTCAGCAATGTCTGAAAAACACCTTCAGGGAATCCTGCTTCCAGGAACAGTTCTTCCATCTTCAGGGCGCACATGGGCACATAGCTGGAATGCTTGAGCAGCATCACGTTGCCTGCTGCCAGTATATGGGAAGCTGCACTGAGCACCTGCCAGAAGGGGAAGTTCCAGGGTTTGATGGCCAGTACCGGTCCCATGGGCTCGTAGGATACCATTGAGCGGGCAGCGTCAGTTTCTGCTTCTTCCGGCTGCATAAGTTCTTCAGCATGCGCTGCAAAATAGTCGAACGTATCTGCGCACTTCACAACCTCTGCCACAGACTGTTTTATGACCTTCCCCATCTCCAGTGTGATGAGTTCTCCAAGCTCCTGTTTTCTGCTGCGCAGCAATTGTGAGAAACCACTTAAAAGCGTGCTGCGTTCGGATACATCAAGTTCTTTCCATTCATGGAAAACGGTATCAGCTTTCTTAAGAGCTGCATTTATTTGCTCTTTGGAGTGAGGTTGAAATTGTTTGATAATTTTTCCTGTGGTTGGATCGATGGATGAGATGAGGGTCATGGTGAAACTTCCGTGGGTCATTGGTCCTTTCTGGATAGAAAAGAGGAAGGGATAGGGTATAAAGGTAGCTGGGAAAAAGGTGATGTATGGGCAGGCTATAAGATCCAGGGGAATTGTAGTTTATCCCATCACTATCTGCACCACGGTCGGATATTTTTTCATGATCGAGTATGCAATGGACCTGCCAACCCACGATCTGCCCTGCTGCATGGTGCGCAGGCGGCTGATCTCTCCCAGGGTCTGTAATGCCTGCAATGCATGTGCATCGTTGAGGTAGCAACTGTCTGGCACCTGATTATCAAAGAAGAAAAGGATGGGCAGTTTCAGTTTATCGTGCAGGTTCTTCGGCAGCTTTTCGCTTAAGGTCTTAAGTGTTGCTGTGTCAAAAAAGTGATCTTTACCACCTTTTGTTCTTGCTGTGGGCTTTTCTTCCAGCAAAAGCTGAGCGAGGCTTTTTCTTTCAGAAACTATGCCCTCATTGACCTTATTTATCTCTGTTCGCATCCATCTCATGAGAACAGAATCATCACCCATTGGACTTCTGCCCGGCATGCTACCTCTTTTCTATTATACAACAGTTGTTTACGATCAATTTGTACTTACTGTTTTTGCAGCATTGTATTATTTCTGGCGGGAACAATGATTTAAACAATCTGTGAGTCTTGTTAATACTAAGTCGATCCACATGTCCACACCATCCCCTCTTTATGACGAAAAGCTCCAGCAGATCAAGGTCATCTTGCTGGAAACATTTGCAGGAGAGGATATCAGAATAATACGTATTGACCTTGATAAGAGAGGATATTCTCATAATTCAACGGAGGTTGCCATAGGGATACTTCCACGGTCCCCGGGTGACAGGAAAAAGCTGATCGATTCTATGGAAAAAATTGAGGAAATAAACTTTCCATACACTGTGGACCTTATAGACCTTTCGAGAGTTTCTGAAAGCCTCAGAGCTCAATTGCTGGAAGACGGTGAACTCTGGAAAGACTGGACATGATCACAAAGAAATTATATTAACTTGCAGTCCTTCCTTTGGATTATGATATCCCAGGGTAAGGAGTATGAGGCGGAAACATTTAAGGACATTGATCTTACAGGTACGTCTTTCAAAAACTCAAAGTTCATTGAATGCACTTTCGAGAATTGCAACTTATCAAATATGGATCTGAATGACACAAAGTTCAAGGATATCAGATTCAGGAATTGTAAGATCATGGGGCTTGATTTTTCAAAATGCAACAAATTCATGCTCAGTATAGGGTTTGAAGGTTCTTTCATCTCTTATTCTGTTTTTTCCGACATGAATTTGGAAAATACGGATCTCATTAACTGCCAGATACAAGATTGTGATTTTGTCAATACTAACCTTAAAAATGCGAATTTTGAAGGGTCTGATCTTAAAAATAGTCTCTTTAGAAATACTAACCTTAGCTTCGCCTCGTTCAAGAATGCAAGGAACTACAATATCGATCCAAATCATAATTTTCTTAAAAGAACGAAATTCTCAGTCCCAGAGGTTCTCTCTCTTTTAAACATCTATGATCTCGATATTGAATGAAAGGTAGATGGACCAAAGAAAGCAATGATCAGGCTCCCATCAAGATTTTCATTATCGGCACTAATTATCTTTAAGGGCCATTTTCCTCCGAGTGTATCATAAACTAGATATATAGTTAATGAAATACATAACTCGATTTTAGATCAGTCCTTGAAGGGTAGAGGATGGGTCATGTTATGTGATCCCCACTTAGTGCCAACACACCCCACTATAAGTGTTCGGCACCTGCAACATTCACCCACGACCCATCGCTCTCTTTGTCCTTGGGGTCTAAATCCATTATTCCCGGGTGGGTCCATAACAGTGCCATTCAAGCTTACGATGTTCCCCTGAAGAGGTAACATCAAAATGCAGTAAGCTCATGGACCGTATTATTTTCCCACAATATCATATACGTCTTCAAAGTTTATCAAACATTCGTTTTGTAGATAACATACAAATTATATTGAACCACTGAGTTCACAGAGAATGATAATTTATCTATCTTCTTGAGCCCTGAACATTCTGCGATTGCATCTGTCCCTCATTGAGATCGTACCATGGAGATCTCTCCAGGCCCTAATTTCCAATAGTTATAAATTCATTAACCACAACCTCTGTACCATGTACGACCTGATGGATACCGCAGAAAAGATCCGTACCATGGAGATACGGGGGGCAGGCAGGATAGCAGTTGCAGCTTCAGCAGCCCTTAGGGATCATGCACGGACACTTAGTTCACTGTCCGCTGAAGAGTTTGAGAACAGCATCAACGAGGCTGCAAGGAGACTTGTGGAGACCAGGCCAACAGCCGTTTCCCTGCCCAATGCTGTGGCCCTCACTAAACGATATTCTTCACGGGATGTAAGCGAAGCCATTGCTGAAATTGTTGCCAATTCCGAGAGGTTCATCAAAAATGCCAATGAAGCCCTGGATAAGATCGGCCGGGTAGGTGCCAGGCGTATCCGTGATGGTGATGTCATTATGACACATTGCAATTCCCATGCAGCTATCGCCATCATCAAGACCGCCTTTAAGCAGGGCAAGAAGATATCTGTCATCGCCACAGAATCCAGACCCCGCAGGCAGGGTTTTATCACTATCAGGGAGCTGAACGATTTCGGTATCCCCACTACGCTCATCGTGGACTCAGCTGTGAGGCTGGTCATGAAAGACGTGAACCTGGTGATCGTGGGTGCTGATTCCATTGCTGTTAATGGTGCATTGGTCAATAAGATAGGTACTTCCCAGCTTGCACTGGCAGCCAGGGAAGCCCGCAAGAACGTCCTGGTTGCAGCCGAGACCTATAAATTCAGTCCTAATACCATTCTGGGTCAGATGGTGGAGATAGAGGACCGCTCAAGTGACGAGGTCATAGACCCCGATATGCTCAAAGAGATGCCAAATGTAAAAGTGCGCAATCCGGCATTTGATATCACTCCACCTGAATACATCGACCTCATAATCACAGATGCTGGTGCTTTCCCACCGGCAATGGCATACATGGTTATCAAGGAATACCTGGGACTGGACCTGGTGGATCTGAAATAATTTTGTTTTCCTTAATTTGGTGAATATAGGAATTATTTATTATCCTTCCAGCTCCACCATTTAAGCAGTTGTGGTTCATGCTCCTCGTTCGATGCGTAATACACTGCGCATCTGAACACATAGAGCATGCACCTGTCTATTTTCATCCCGGCATTATCACATAGCCTCAGGTAGAGTTCTTCAGGGTCTTTTCCCCTCAGATCTGCCACGGAACGAACACCCAATTCCCAGAGATCCTCTGCTGTCTTTCCACCGACTCCAGGAATAATCTCTAATTCCTTAAGGATCAGGGTTTTGTCCTCATCCTTCATTTCTTACCCACTGTGGCAATATAGATCACAAACTCCTGCTCGCCGTCTATATCCAGCAGCTCGTTCATGTCGTCATCCAGGAATGCTCCAATGGCACAAACACCGCAATCAATGGCTTCTGCACTAAGGTATAAGTTCTGGCACACATGACCAGCGTCAAGGTGCAGGTAACGGTATCCTCTTTCACCATACCTCCATTTCATCCTGTATGCCACAGCTGTCCAGATGAACGTTACTGCACTCTTCTTTACAAAATCCTGTCCCAGGCACGCTTCTGTGATCTCTTTTGCCATGTCGTTCTCGATGTCCAGTTGCAGCAGTTTATGGCCTATGGCAAGGAATCTGTACAGGCCGGGCTCAAGACCATCTACATTGTTGATAAGCAGGTATGTCTCAAGCGCATGTCTTGCTCCCGCCGAGGGCACGGTCCTGAAAGTGACGACATCCTCTATGGTCTCTTTCACTCCCTGTGTACACCACAAGAGGTAAGAAAGCTCGTTCTGGGTAAGAGGTTTATCAGAATAGCTGCGCACGCTGGTACGATGTTCTATGGCGCGCCTTACAGGCACGTCTTTGATATGAATGGTATCTGGTTTCGGTAGTTCGATGACCTCTATCGCATCATCTGGCTCCTTTTGTAAAGGCGGTTGAGGATATCCGGCGTTCTGTGGTGCTTTTCCAAGGTACTGGAACCTCGTCAATTTCATGAAATCTTTGCCTATCTCTTGCATTTCATACTCCCCTTTTGTAATTTGCTGCTATGTTCAAATCCTTGATCATATATTGTTTTTTGAGTACTTATCCACTGTGTTATGTTCTCCTTTATTTGCACTGATTACTACAAATCCTCCTTCTCCACATCCGCTTCTGAAAGGTTCGACATCTTCTATCATTTCCAGTGGCCGGAAAAGCGTCTGAACCATGGTAATGTCCCTGAAACCAGCTTCATGGATGCATTCAGATACTTCTTTAACTGAATGGAGTCTTGCACATGTGTAAAATCCTTTTTCATGTTGCTTTTTCTCATATTTTTTCTCGTACAAGTTTCCAAGTTCAGTGTTCCTGTCCACCATTCCCAGGATCAGTCTGCTATCTGTTTTAAGTGTCCTGTAAACCTCAGAGAATGCTTGCTGCAGGTCCATCAAAAAACAGTCCACAGTGACCATAAGGATCACATCAAAGCTCTTTTCTTTGAACGGTAAGCTTTCAGCCACCGCCTGCACGCAAACGATATTTCGCTTTCTGGCTAATTCCAGCATCCCTCTGGAAGGATCAACACCATATGTGATATGCAGGGCCTGCGCAAATCTGCCAGTCCCTACTCCAATCTCGATGAACCTTTGTTCCGGATGGATATGTCCCAACACTTTGTTTATAGCCGCCAGCTCAGAATCGAACACTTTACTGTGCTCATCGTACCAGGAATCGTATTCCAGTGTATGCAGATCGAACGATGTTTTCATTCCAGCCTCTTATAGAACATCAAATAAATCCTCTCTGGATTCTTTTTCATCTGCAAGCTTATAAACTAATAACCAAAAAACATCAGTAAAATATAATATTCTATAGCACAAATCCACCTCTTATGCCAGTACGATGTGAATGGGCTTCTTTCAGTGATCTTGCTCTTAAATACCATGATGAGGAATGGGGTGTGCCGATACACGATGACCGATCACTTTTTGAATTTCTTGTGCTGGAAGGTGCACAGGCAGGCTTAAGCTGGGAAACGATCCTCAAAAAAAGGAATTATTACAGGGAGGCATTTGATAATTTTGATCATGAGAAGGTTGCAGCCTATGATGATGCAAAAGTGGAGGATCTCCTTAAGAACGAAGGTATAATCCGCAACAAACTTAAGGTGCGGTCTGCCATTAATAATGCCCGGGCTTTCAAAAAAGTGAGGGAAGAATTCGGTTCTTTTGATGCTTACATCTGGGGCTTTGTGAACCATAGGCCAGTGCAGAGCTCATGGACATCGCTGGCAGAGATTCCTTCAAAGACCGAAATTGCAGAAAAGGTAAGTAAGGACCTGAAAAAAAGAGGGTTCAGTTTCGTGGGTCCGACAATGGTCTATGCGTTCATGCAGGCAGTAGGCATGGTCAATGATCATGTTGTGGATTGTTTCAGGCATGAGCAGTGCAGGGAGCTTGAACGAAAATAGCCATCTATTTATTCTGTTCTAAGGATGAACGATATAGAAATATAAGGACATTTGTCAAGTTCCCTCAGGACAAATACCCGTACGGGCTCTTCTCATGCCGTTCTAATATCGCTTCAAGAGATAAGTTCGAAGTTCCGGATTCGGAGCCGAATAACAAGCTTGAAAGGGAAGGCTTGTTCATATATACTACAGTAGGTTCTCCTTCTATGCCAGCCAGTTCCGTGGCGATCTCAATAGCATCATAGAAATTTCCAAGTTCATCCACCAGGCCCAGTTCCTTTGCCTTTTTGCCAGTGTATATTCTGCCGTCTGCAATATCCTTGACTTCGCTTACGGACATATTACGGCCTTCTGCGACATTTGTCACGAAGGTATCGTAAACTTCCATTATTACGCTGTCGGCGTATTCCTTTTCCTCATCAGATAGGCCTCTCCACGAGCCACCCATATCCTTGAACTCTCCGGATTTAGCCACATGGAATTCTATTCCTTCCTGGTCATAGTAAGCAGACATGTTCTCAAAGGTCCATATCACACCTATGCTACCGGTCATCGTAGAAGGGTTTGCCACTATCACGTCAGCAGGCACTGATATATGGTATGCTGCACTGGCAGCTACGTTACCCATGGATACAACTATAGGCATACCTTCGTCATGAGCTCTTTTCACTTCTTCATATATCTCCTCACCTGCAGTTGAAGAGCCCCCGGGACTATCTACCCTCAATACGATAGCTTTTACGCTTTCATCTTCCACAGCCTTGCGGATATTCTCATTTATCCCGTCAGGAGTGGCATATCCCAATCCATTGTATATGCTGCCGGAAACGATTGAGCCTTCCACGTAGATCACTGCTATCTTATCACCTGTGGGATACAGATCACCATCGAACGTACCCATAATGGCTGCAAAGCTTGCGCCTATGAGGATAACAAGAAATCCTGCCAGCAACAGGTACATTTTCCATCTGCTTTTACGGGGTGTCATAGGTGGAGGTGTATTTCGGGTATAGGCCGAAGTTCCACTTACCGGAACATCCCTTTCCACTTTTCCTGCAGAATAAGGATCATTCTCCATGGCCGGTGTTTCTTCCCCATATGTTGTATCGGAACTATTTGCCATATCTTCAGGATTCATCTGGATTATCCTTCCTGGCAAGAGAATATACATGAACATTGAAATACTTATCTTGACTAATGCAAGCGTAATATATTTTATAATAGCACTCTATCCTCATCAAGTAAATCTATTCCATATACTGGTCATATCATTTCGGAGATCATACATGTCAAAACTACCTGAAGATAAACCTGTACTTGTTACATGTGGCCTTCCTTACGCTAACGGGAAAGCCCATATAGGGCATCTGCGAACGTACATTCCTGCGGACATCTATGTGAGGTCCCTGAAAAAACGTGGCAAAGAGGTAACTTTCATTTGCGGTTCAGATACGCATGGAACGCCTATAGTTGTGAATGCAGAAGAACTGAAGATGACCCCAAAAGAGCTGGTGGAAATATACCATAAGCATTTCTATGAGGTATTCGGGTCCATGGGTATCACGTTCGATGCTTTTGGGACAACCGATGATCCGGAAAATCATAACCGTACGCTTGATATCGTAAACAGGCTTATAGAAAAGGGATACGTTTATCCAAAGGTCATCGAGATAGCATATTGTCCTGCATGTGACCGTTTCCTTCCTGACAGATATGTAGCAGGCGTCTGTCCTCACTGCGGCCAGAATGCAAGAGGGGACGAATGTGACCAGGGTTGTGGTAAACACCTGGAACCTGGAGAGCTTAAAGAACCCACATGTACCATTTGCCGTGGTCCTGCACAATATAAGGAACAGGAACACTTTTTTTTCAAGTTGTCTGAATTCAAGGACTTCCTTCTGGAACACCTGGAACACCTGGAAGGTACTTCCAATGCCAGGAACTATGCTCTTGGCTGGGTGAAACAGGAGCTTACCGACTGGTGTATCACAAGGACACTGGAATGGGGTGTGAAGTTCCCGGGTCACGATGATCTTGTTGTGTATGTATGGGTGGATGCACCTATCGGTTACATCGCCTTCACAGAGCAATGGGCCCAGGCTAATAATGAAAGCTGGGAGAAGTTCTGGAAGGGCGATTGCCCCATTGTCCATTTCATCGGCGGGGATATAATATACCACCATTGTATTTTCTGGCCGGCCATGCTCAAAGGCGCTGATTACAGCCAGCCGTGGGCTGTTGTGTCTTCAGGCATGGTGAAGATCGAGGACAAGAAATTCTCCAAGAGCCGGGGGTATGTGGTATGGGTACAGGAGGATTACCTGGGCCATGGTTTCCATGCCGACCTGCTCAGATATTACCTGATAAGCTACACATCCCATACCAAAGAAGTCAACTTCTCATGGAAGGTATTCCAGGAAAGGATCAATACTGAGCTTGTGGCTGTGCTGGGCAACTTCCTTTACCGCAGTCTTCTGTTCGATTTCAAGAACTTTGGCGAGATCCCGGCAGGCAGGATATCACCTGAGATCATGGAGAAGATAAAAACCACCATTGATGAGGTCACAGTTGCAATGGAGGAGTTCGAGTTCAAGAAGGCCATTGATACCGCAATGGCACTGGCTTCTTTCGGGAACTCCTATTTCCAGTCCAATGAACCCTGGAAACTTATAAAAGAGAACAGGGAGGCATGTGCCGAGGTGCTGGCGAACTGCATGCAGATCGCAAAGGCACTGATCCTGCTTTTCGAACCCACACTGCCTGAAAAGATGGAGATCGCCTGGAAGCAGATAGGTATGGACTCAGATGTCCATGCAACAGGATATGAAGAGGCCCTGGTACCTGTCGTAGCAGGTACAGCACTTTCTAATCCAAGCATTCTCTTTGATAAGATCGAAGATGCTAAGATCGATGAGATGACCGTTATCTCCAATGAGAGGGTACGCAAGGCTCTTGCAAAGGAAGCAGGCATACAGGAAGAAGAGCCTGTAGTTGTGCCTCTGAAAGACCAGATAACCTACGAGGATTTCGCTAAAGTGGATATACGCGTGGGTAAAGTCCTTAGTGCTGAGAAGATAAAGAAATCCAAGAAACTGCTCAAGCTGACGGTAGATGTAGGTGAACCAAAACCCAGACAGATAGTTGCAGGTCTTGCAGAATACTATCAGCCGGAAGAACTTGTTGGTAAGGTCGTCAATGTGCTTGTCAATCTCCAGCCTGCGAAATTATGCGGCGTGGAATCCCAAGGCATGCTATTGGCAGCTGATGCAGGAGAACGTGTATCTCTGCTGACCCCTGACAAAGAAATGAAACCAGGGTCTGTTGTGAGATAAAATACTAAAAAACAGTGAAATCTGAGCCCAAACGTAAGTTGTTCACAGGTGCAGATGTTATCACACCTGTGATCAATTCTTTTCCTTCTTTTTTTCCAGCACCATCTCAAGGTATGAGGTTCTGATGGAATCTTCCTTCCGTATACCCAATCCTTCAAGGAAAGAAAATATTTCATCACAGCGCTCTTCAATATTACAGTCGGCCTGTTCTTCGACCTCTATGAATTCTCCAAGCCCTTCTACAGAGTCAAGGGCAATGGTCATATTCCGGTAACTGAAGAGTTCTCTTCTCTTGCTTACCACGCCCGATTCAAAAAAACCCAGGGCTATAAGGATACTTCGGGCGCTGTCGCCATCTACTTCGGTTTCGAACTCCGGACGTGTCTTGGAAACCGAGTCAAGTTTCTTTCCTTTGTATGTCAGCACTGATCTTCCATTCACAGAGCGTATTCTCAGTGCTTCGTCAGTAGTGGAAAAATCCCTCACTGGAGAGTTATAGTAGGTATCCAGATGTTCCTGGATACCTTCTGGTTTTGCGCCCATGGCTGCAAGCCTCTCACGGAGGAACCTGTGGCTTGCCCGGGCTTTGACTTCTATCTCTATCATGTTATTCGGGTACGAATTTGGTACCGTAGTATATCATACCTTTCTCACTGCTTTCGCCAAGCTTCCTGAACACAGGTCTTACTTTCATACCTATCTTCATGTCCTCTGGGTCAGCTACTATCTGGCTGGTAAGGCTTGGTCCTTCTTCCAGTTTCACGATACCAAGCACATAAGGGGTCTGTTTCTCAAAACCTTCTGCTGCAGTGTGAATCACAGTATAGGTAAGTATCTCTCCTTTCCCACTGAACTTGAAGTTCTCAAGTTTTCCGTCGCGACGGCATTTAGGGCACATGTTACGGGGTGGATAGTAGTAAGTTTTACAGTTAGTGCAGTGAGTGCCTATCAGGTTATACCTGGCTACCTGTTTTCTCCAGAATCTCGGTACTGACATCGTGATCACCTGTCCCTCGAAAATATGTGTACTACTGCAGTGGCTCCCGAACCTCCTACATTATGTGTCATACCTATCTCCGCGCCATCGACCTGCCGTTTTCCGGCATCCCCTCGCAGCTGTTCGACTATCTCCACAGCCTGCTTGATGCCAGTGGCACCAACAGGGTGTCCACAGGCTTTCAGTCCACCTGAGGTGTTCACCGGTATCTTGCCGCCTATGGCTGTATTTCCTTCTTCTGTGAACTTGCCTCCTTCGCCCTTCTTAACAAAACCAAGGTCTTCTATAGCGCATATCTCTGCAATGGTAAAGCAGTCGTGCACTTCCACCAGGTCTATATCGTTAGGTGTGAGTTTTGCCATTTTGAAGGCTCTCTTGCCTGCTTCCACTGATGCTGCAAGGGTCGTGATATCCTTGCGGTCGTGGAGAGCAATGGTATCACTGGCCTGGCTTGTGGCCTTTACATAAATGGGTGTGTCCGTGTATTTGTGGGCAATGTCAGCAGGTGCCAGTATGACCGCTGATGCACCATCTGTGATAGGCGAACAATCGAATATATGCAGCGGATCTGCCACCATAATGGATCTGAGCACATCTTCCACACTGATCTTGTTGCGATACTGTGCTATAGGGTTATGGACACCGTTAGCATGGTTCTTTACTGCCACCTGAGCCAGCTGCTCGCTGGTGGTGCCATACTTGTGCATATGCAGCCTTGCTATCATAGCATAGAGCCCGGGAAAAGTTGCACCCATTATGCCTTCCCATTCCCTGTCAGCGGCAGCGGCAAGGGCAGTGGATGCGCTTGTAGAGGAGATGTCTGTCATCTTTTCCACGCCAGCAGCCACTACTATATCCTCAAGTCCGGATGCAACTGCATGGATACCCTGTCTCAGTGCCAATCCTCCGGAAGCACAGGCCGCTTCCACTCGGGTGGCCGGTACATGAAGTTCCTTTGCCAGTCCGGCATAGTCTGCTATCAGGGCGCCTATATGTTCCTGCTCAATGAACTGACCACCGCTCATATTGCCTACTATGATGGCATCTATCTCTTCTCCGGTGACCCTCGCATCTTCCAGGGCACCGACACCGGCTTCAGTTATTGTATCTCTCAGAGAAACATCCCAGTTCTCTCCAAACCTGGTGGTCTTTACACCAATGATCGCTACATCTCTCATCTTTTTCACCTCATGCCAGTCTGATCTTACCTTTGTGCTTGGCATATGTTGCATAATCCACATATATAGGATCTGCCAGAAGTTCCATCACAGTAGGTGCCTTGTTGCGTATCTCTTCGATCTTATCTGTAACAGTAAAACTGAACGCGTCTCCGCCGGCACCTGATCCAAATGCAGTGGCGAAGATCCTGTCTCCGGGTTTTGCCTGGTCCAGTGTGGCTGCAATGCCCATCATGCATGATCCGGAATAGGTATTTCCAAGCTTTGGCACGACAAGGCCGGGCTTGATCTGTTCTTTAGTGAAGCCCAGGATGGACGCTGCACGGGAGGGGAATTTACCATTTGGCTGGTGGAATACTGCATAATCATAATCTCCTGGTTTAGTACCCATCTTAGCCATTAGTCCTTTTGCCGCATGTGTCACATGCTTGAAGTATCCGGGCTCACCGGTGAAACGTCCGCCGTGTTCAGGGTATGGCATACCTTCCCTCCTCCAGAAGTCAGGTGTATCAGTGGTAAAGGAATATGTGTCCTCGATGACCGCTAAGAATTCGGTTTCTTTGCTGCCTATTATGAAGGCTACACCCCCTGCAGCTGCAGTGTATTCAAGTGCATCCCCTGGTGCACCCTGCGCAACATCAGCTCCTATTGCCAGTCCCAGGTCGATCATTCCTGATTGTACCAATCCCATGCAAGTCTGTATTGCGGCAGTTCCGGCCTTGCAGGCAAACTCATAATCTGCAGCCGTCATGACCGGAGTTGCTTCCACTGCTTCTGCGACTATGGTACTGGTAGGTTTGACAGCGTATGGATGGCTCTCTGACCCGGTATACACTGCACCTATCCGCTGGGCGTTTATACCTGATCTTTTTACTGCATATCTTGCGGCTTCCACTGCAATTGTGGCCGTGTCCTCATCGAAATCAGGTACAGATTTCTCATGTACCATCAGACCTGATTTCAGGCTGTTAGCGTCGTCGCCCCAAACCCGGGCGATCTCGTCCACTTTGATCCTATATCTTGGAACATAGGCTCCGTATGAAACTATCCCTGCACTCATTTCTTTTCACCGATAGTTTTTATGTAAATGTCATTCCATTACGTGGTACTGACTATATTTTTTAAGATTCTCGATCAATTGATCAATGTCCATAGTTGTGGCTAAAAGAGGTAACCTGTCGATCTCTGCCATCTTCTTTGCCATGGGGTCAACCTCATTGCCCCTAAGCCCGTGTATCACGACAGCACCGGGTTTGAGGTTGGTCACTCTTATGGCTACAAGGGGTGATTTTCCGGTGGTTACCTTTGTAAAGATCATGGCTCTCTCGGTACTCCATCCATACAGTTTCTGGAACTCATGGGAAGAAAGTTCTAGAATTGCTTTCTTGCTGTCAACGACGGTAAAACCGTACAGCGGTTTTTCTATGCCCCTGTTTACAAAATCAGCTTCTATAAGGCTTGCAAGCTTTGCAAGCTGCATGGGAAAAGTGTATTCATAGGTTGCGTAGACAGCTCTTGAAGTGTTATCTGAGAAAAGTATGCTTTCATAGGAATGTATCTTCTGTCCGCCATTCTGTGAGTCTATTTCCAGCAGCGCCTCTACGATCCTGCTTACTATGAGCGTACCAGGAGATTTCCTTCTTCCGCTTTCGTAATCGCTTATAACGGAGGGGGATACTCCCAGATAGCCTGACAGGTCTGTTTGGGGTATCTCGAAGTTAAGCCTCCATTTTTTCAAAGCTTCCCCAGGTTTCTCTGAAAGCGTTATTTCGCCTGCCATCTTTTCAGCAAGACGTTGGCGTATATTCTCGCGAGAAGCATTGTCAGCCATTTCATATTCTAAATGAGACATAATTATATATATTTAACGAATGCCCAATCGTTGATTGACGAAGAAAAACATGTAAGCAGTCAAAACATATTTAAATATTTATATTAAAACAGCCTTTGATTAGAAATGTATGTCTCTCAATAAAAATGAACATAATACGAACGTTTCTGACATAGCGTTATATCTCAAATGCCCACGAAAAGTATACTATTCAAAGCGTTCTCAGAAAAAAAGGACCAATGATGATGTTTCTTATGTTGAGCATCTTTTCCTTAAAGAATTCGGTTTGCGGTATCCGCAGTTGCTGGAACATTTTTCGTCAAAAGCCGATGGTATGATAGACACAATACAAAGTGTATTCAATGAAATATGTGTTGAATTAAACATTATATATGCCTCTGAACTTGAGGGCGTTTCAGAGTCAACCATATTGGAAGCTATTGATAACTTACAAGCTTGTATTGAAGACGTTTCCTGTAATATGGGGAAGATGCTGAAAGATGCACACAGCATGCCGCTTGTTAGAGCATTGTACGGTATGGAACTGGAACCCGTGCTATATGGACCTAAAATGAAAGTTTCCGGTATACCCGCAGGCATGGTCAACTTCGAAGGTTCGCCCGCTCCAGTGATCATTAAGACAGGAAAGTGTCCGGAATATGGGATCTGGGCAGATGACAGGCTTCATCTGGCTGCGTTCTCTATGCTTGTGCAGGATATTCACAACATGCCTATTGAGGGTGGCATAGTCATTTATTCCAGATCAGGCTGCATAAGACCATCAAAGATCAGAGCAAACGACAGAAGGCAGGTTCTTGGTGTGTGCAGCAATATCAAGAAGATCAAAGAAGGCTTTCTGCCGGAAAGAAAACAGACACCTCTATGCGGTGATTGCGAGTTCCTTGAAAGCTGTGATGTAAAGTCTTCTCTTGCATCTAAATTCTTCTGATCATCGATCAGAAGTTTTCTTTTTTCAAAGGTCTATGTTCTATTATCCTCATTCGCACTATCCATAGCCTTTTAAAGAGATATCGCGTTTTTTGTTCAGAGCATGAAATTCATTGACAAGCTTTTCGGAAAGAAGAAGGCAGAATCTCTTTCTTTCAAGTTGAAAATAGATGAACTCCCGGGGTTCATTGCTATCGAATCGGAAAAAGAGTTCAATGAAATTAAGCCTTTCATCCGCAGGAAATATGAAGAGATCGATCTCATTCTCCGTGAGATACCCGAGGTCATAGAAAGCCTCCTTTCTGCCGAGGTTGCTGAAAATGCTAATAAGAGAGTGGAAAAGGTAGGAGATGCCAACAGGGACAATATTGCCAATAATCTGCGATCGATCACTGAAAAGGTGAAGCCTCCTGTGGATACTTCTATTCAAAGTGCCTTCGACTTCTGCATAAATGCGAAATCCGCACTTAAAACTGTGCGGGATAACACACACAGAAGCCAGCTCTATATTAAAGCCATCTATCCTGCGGAATCGCAAAAGATCATATCAACCTTAGCAAACATTGAAGACCTGGTGGATGAGCTATTCGTACCTGTCAGGGACAAGAAGGATCGGCAGGATTCCTTCGATAAGTTCTCTGAAGAGATCGGGAACTATAAGAGAATACAGGTGCAGATCCAGGATAGTCATACAAGGATCGAGCATCTTGGATCCAGGATCGATTCAATCAAAAAAGATATACAGGATACTAAAAACAGGCTCAATGATCTCGAAAACAGCCAGGATTTCGAAAGGGCAAAACAACTTGAGGCTGATGTCAACACCCTAAAAGAGCAATTATCAAATGCAGATCACGATATCCAGAGAATCTTCTCTCCTTTGTCCAAGGTGTTCTCCAGAATGGAAAAACAGGACAAGAGCGAGATATGCGTGCTTTCTTCTGAGCACAGGCAAATTCTTGAAAAGATAACACATGACCCAGCTTCTGCTCTAGAGCATGATCTGGAGTCCTTTTTTGCCGAGGTCAAACCCCGGATAGAGAACGGTAGTCTTGGTCTCAAAGACCAGATGTGCGAGAAAGCCTTAAAGCAGGTGGATAAGCTGCATAGTTCCGAAGCTCTGGCATCTCTGAGAGAGCAGAGGAAAGAGTATTCTTTGCAGCTTGAAAAAGCAATGAGCGAGCTGAACAGCCTAATAGTCTACAGGGACAAAGAGCAGTTTGTGCAGCAGATCTCCCGTGATGAGCACATGCTAAAAAGCACAGAGCTTGAACTTGATACGGAAAAGAAGCGTTTAGATACTCTCACAGAAGAGTCGGAACTTCTGGGATCAGGCCTGAACATGGAGATCAAAGGACTTTTCGAGAAGGATATTGAGATAGAATACTGATCAGAAAAAAAGGATTAAGGTCTATTCATCACTTTCCTCTTCCCCATGAAAGCACTAAAATAGTACCACACAGATAAACCACAGCACCATGAGCAAGATGACCCCTGCCATGCACCAGTACTATACGGCAAAGAAAGAGTACAGCGATGCCCTGATCTTTTTCAGGATGGGGGATTTTTACGAGTCTTTCGGGGAGGACGCGAAGACCATTGCCAGGGAGCTGGAGATCACTCTCACCACCCGGGGCAAAGGGGAGGACGGCAAGAACATGCCCCTTGCAGGAATACCGTACCATGCAATTGATACATATCTGCCCCGCCTCATCAGGAAAGGCTACAAGGTTGCCATCTGCGAGCAGCTCGAAGATCCCAAATTGGCCAAAGGCGTTGTGAAACGGGGTGTTGTGCGTGTGGTCACGCCCGGCACGGCCATAGACCCTTCCATGTTCAGTGATGCCACTAACAATTATCTCATGGCGCTCTCAGGAAAGAATGAGGATTTCGGTGTGTCCTTTCTGGACGTGTCCACAGGCGAGTTCGTAGCAACGCAGTTCCTGGACGAGCCACCCTATGACAGGATAGCCAGCGAAGTAGCCCGTATGCTCCCTGCGGAATGTATAGTTCCGCTGCATCTATATGGGAACGCGCATCTCATGCAGCGTCTTGAGGAACTGAGGGTCATAGTGCATGAGTTCGATGAAATGGCCTTCGATACCACCAACGCAAGGGAACATCTCAAGCAGCATTTCGGCGTTTCCACTCTGGAGGGCATGGGGTGCGATACCCTGCCCCAGGCCATAGCCGCTGCAGGAGCTGCCCTTAACTATGCCATCACGACACAGATGAGGGAACTGGGGCATGTGCAGTCACTGTCCACATATTCCGAATCCGAGTTCATGATCCTGGATTCCATCACCCTGCGCAATCTTGAGATCGTGCATAATGTCCGGGGGGAGGGCAATGATACATCTCTCCTTAAGATCCTGGACCAGACCAGTACGCCCATGGGTGGCAGGATGCTCAAGAAATGGCTGTTAAAGCCATTGATCTCTGTCAGTGAGATAAATGAACGCCTGGATGCTGTGGAGGAGCTGTCCGGCAAGACCTTGGTGCGTTTCGATCTGCGTTCCCATCTTTCTTATGTAAAAGACATTGAGAGGCTTGTAGGCAGGGTCATGTATGGCAATTCCAATGCCAGGGACCTGGTAGCATTGAAACTGTCCCTGGAGGCAGTGCCTCTGCTGATACAGTGCATGGGTGATGATATTTCTTCCAGGCTTATCAGGGACATAATTGAGGAATTACGGAGTTTTGAAGAGCTTGGCTCTCTTGTGGAGCTCATAGGAAAAGCCATCGTTGAAGAGCCACCGTTAAGTGTGCGGGAAGGTGGCATGATCAGGTCTGGTTATAATTCCGAACTTGACAAGCTCAGGGACCTTTCCCGCAACGGCAAGAAGTGGGTGGCCGATTTCCAGCAAAAGGAAAGGGAAAGGACAGGCATCAAATCCCTGAAAGTGGGATATAACAGAGTGTTCGGCTACTATCTGGAGGTTACAAGTACAAACAGCTCTCAGGTGCCGGATGATTATATCCGCAAGCAGACCATGGTCAATGCCGAACGTTTCTACACTCCTGAACTTAAGGAAATGGAAACTTCCATCCTGACCGCAGATGAAAAGGCTCATGCTCTGGAATATGAACTGCTGAACGAGATCAATGCCACTGTGGCTTCATACTCCAGGCAGTTACAGAGAGCTGCTTTTCTCATAGGGCAGTTCGATGTGCTGGTGAACCTTGCTGAGGTTGCTGTACATAATAACTTTGTCAGGCCGGCGGTTACCAGTGATCATAGGATACTCATCAGGGATGGACGTCATCCTGTGGTGGAAAGTACCGTGCCGGGCGGTTTCGTGCCCAACGATACTGAGATCGATTGTGAGGATAACCAGTTCCTGCTCATCACAGGTCCCAACATGGCAGGAAAATCCACATACATGCGCCAGACAGCGCTCATTGTCATAATGGCCCAGGTAGGTTCTTTCGTACCTGCTTCCCATGCCTCCATAGGTATAGTGGACAGGGTATTTACCAGGGTCGGAGCCTTTGACGACCTTGCCAGCGGACAAAGCACTTTCATGGTGGAGATGGTGGAGCTTGCCAACATCCTGAACAATTCCACTCCCAAGAGCCTGGTGCTGCTGGATGAGATCGGCAGGGGTACGAGCACTTACGACGGGTACAGTATCGCGAAGGCTGTTGTGGAGTATATACATAATAAAAGTAAAGTGGGCGTGAGGTCCATGTTCGCAACTCACTATCATCAGCTTACTGAGCTGGAAGGCACTCTCAGGCGGGTAAAGAACCTGCACATTGCGGTGAAAGAGGAAGGTGATGATCTGGTGTTCCTGCGCAAGATCGTGCCTGGAGCCACGGACAGAAGTTACGGTATTCATGTGGCAAGGCTTGCCGGTGTGCCGCATGCGGTCACTTCCCGGGCAAAGGAAGTATTAAGGGAGATAGAAAGTGAAAGCGCCATCAACCGGGAGGGCAGGCCGAAGAAAGGTAAGGGTAAGAGCACTGCCAGATATACCCAGCTCATGCTCTTCGATGGTGGCAGTTCTCAGGAAGCAGATGTGAAGCACCCGGTACTGGAGAAGTTGAAGTCTCTTGATGTTAATACCCTGACCCCTGTGGATGCCCTGAACAAGCTCAATAGCCTTAAGAAATTACTGGACGAAAGTGGGGAATGATATGGTCGATGATGCATGTGATGTGGGCAGCAATAGGATACACCTGTTGGATGAGGCTACTATCAGCAAGATAGCTGCCGGCGAGGTAATAGAAAGACCTGCTTCGGCGGTGAAGGAACTGCTTGACAATTCCATCGATGCTGGAGCCACCGAGATAAAAGTGGAGATAGAAGGCTCAGGTGTCAAAAGAATATCTGTCCGGGACAACGGTTGCGGTATGAGCCACGTGGATGCATCCATGGCTTTCATGAAACATGCCACCAGTAAGCTTACCAGCATCGATGATCTGGAAACTGTCCGTACACTGGGGTTCAGGGGAGAGGCTCTTTCTTCAATGGCTGCAGTTGCAAAAGTTACCCTCATAACCCGCAGAAACCGGGATGTGGCAGGTACAAAGGTCATAGCAGGCAGTGATGGCGTGGAGTCCATATTGGAAGTCGGTGCTCCTGTAGGCACCACTGTGGATGTAGCTGATCTGTTCCACAGCACTCCAGCACGGAGGAAATATCTTAAAAGCAGCCGCACTGAACTTGCCCATATCACTGATGTCGTTACTAACTATGCCATAGCCCATCCTGATGTCTCTTTCACTCTCCTGAACGAAGGCAAGGTTGTTTTACGTTCCCCTGCCACCAATAATATGTTCGACAACATCGTGCATATCCACGGCGCAGAGGTTGCCAGATCGCTGGTGCCTGTTGTATGTGAAAATGACCTTGTGAAGATCTCAGGCTACATCTCCAAGCCTGAACTCAGCCGCAGCGGTTCAGACCTGCAATCCTTCTATATCAACGGGCGCAGTATTTCCTCAAAGGCTATAAGCAACGCCATAAGGCTTGGATACTACACTCTTCTTCCCAAGGGCAGGTATCCCGCAGCTTTTCTCAAGCTTGAGATAGACCCTGGAATAGTGGATGTGAACGTGCATCCGCGAAAAACAGAAGTGAGGCTTAGCCATGAGAAAGAGATCATGGACGTTGTTACTGCTGCTGTGGAGAAAGCTCTAAGTTCTACTCATCTTGTTCCTGAGATCAAAGTCAAGGATAAGCCTTTTCCTGTCCAGAAGGTCTTGTACGAAGATAAAGATGAGGATGGATCTAAATTGCAAGATAAGGTTTATTTGGGATCCCGTCTTCTTGAAGAGCCAACTCCTTATAATCCTCCTGCAAAGGATACTGAAAGGCGGCTCAAAGCAAGTGCACGCCTCCAGTCCAGGCTGGCATCCTCTCCTCATGATGAAGAACCCGTTTTCGTTACAGATGATGTGAAGGTAATGGGCCAGTTTGAAGATCTGTATATTGTTGCAGATGTGGAGAAAAAACTCCTGCTGATAGACCAGCATGCTGCACATGAGCGTGTCATGTATGAACGTGTGCTGGATTCCAGGGATATGGGATGGCAGGAGCTTCTGAATCCCGTGACGCTGGAACTTAATCCTAAGGAAAAGGTAATTCTGGAAGAGTTCATTCCTTATCTGGAAGAGGTGGGTTTCAGCATTTCCGAGTTTGGTCCTGACACCTATGTAGTTACTACGGTGCCTACGATATTTGGCAGGATGGAAAGTCCTGATGTGGTACATGACATAGTATCTGACCTGCTCTCTGTTGGCAGGATAAAGGACGATACCGAGATATACGACCATGTTTTCAGTACCATGGCATGCAGAGCTGCCATAAAGGCCGGTGCTGTGTGCAATAAGGAACAGATGGCCGATCTCATCCGTCAGCTTAAGAAATGCAGGAATCCATACACATGCCCACATGGCCGCCCAACAATGATATCCTTCACAAGGGAAGAACTCGACCGCATGTTCAAAAGAACGGGATGAATTCGCTACTTTTATAACTTTGGACCACAATTGAGATTTCAATGATAGACCCGGTGAACAAATCTAGGATCCCAGATGAGTGGGTTGCGCGTTCCAATGTGCCCAGGGACGAGCTCATAAAAGGCATTGAAAGCGGAAGACTTGTTCTGTTAAGCGATGGCTCTGTGCTCAGGAGGGGTTATACCACCGGGACGACAGCAACAGCCGCAGCCAAGGCTGCAGTACTTTCGCTGCGTAAACCTGTTTCTCATGTATCTGTGCCCACTCCGGTGGGATTGAGGGCTGAGATGGACTTGCAGGCTGTGAATGGTCATGCAGTTGCTGTCAAGTTATATAATGATCATGAATCCGATATCACCCGTGGCCTTGAGTTCGTGGCCGATGCCAGAGAGATCGATGGCATCATGATTCGGGCGGGAGAGGGTATAGGTATCGTTACAAGGGATGGCCTGGAGTCAAAGAAGGGGTATCCTGCCATCAATCCCAGGCCCATGGAACAGATCAAGGCAGCTATTTCCGAAGCCGTTGAAGATCTCGGCCTGCAGGGCGCAGAGGTCACTTTATCTCTTCCCCGCGGTGCTGAGGTTGCCAAGCAGACCCTGAACAGCCGCATTGGTGTGGAAGGGGGCATATCTATCCTAGGCACCACGGGTTTCGTGGAACCCTGGAACGACCATCTGGGCGAGATGAAAGAGGATCTTATACGCAGCGCTGACAAGGTAGTGCTCACCACCGGCAGAATAGGCATACGCTATTCCACCATGCTGTTCCCGGGATATACGGTGGTGCTTGCAGGCAGCCGCATATCCGATGCTGTAGGAGCAGCTAAAGGTGATGTTATTATTTGCGGACTCCCCGGTCTTGTGCTCAAGTGGGGAGATCCGAAAATGCTTGAAGGCAGTGGTTATGCCACTGTGGTGGAGATGCTGGAACTGGACCCGGGTAATGAGAGGCTTAAGAAAGCTTTTGACATGGCAGTGGAAAAAGCTCATGGTGCTAGGGTCGTGGTCGTGGACAGGGATGGCACTGTGCTCATGGACAGCGGGGAAAAGACATGATCATCGTAGGCGTGGGGGTTGGTCCCAATATGCTGACCCAGGAAGCCATTGCAGCCATCCGTAATGCCCCTGTGATCTATGGCTCAGGCAGGTCCATCGAGCTTGTGAAGGATTTCATCAACTGTGAGGCTCACATCATCAAGAACTACAGGGAACTGCATCTGCTGCCCGCTGATGCTGTAGTGCTTTCCACGGGCGATCCCATGTTCTCAGGACTTGGAAAGTTCGCCGGTGAAAATGACAAGGTGATCACAGGCGTCTCTTCTATTCAGGCTTCATGTGCCCGTTTTCACGTAGAGATGTCCAATCTCGCTCTGATCACTGCACATGGGCGTGATCCATCGCCTGCCCGGGAGGCTCTCATAAGAGAGGCCGGATTGGGAAAGGACATATTCCTGTTACCCGCAGAGAACTTCGGTTCTAAGGAAGTGGCTGACCTGTTACGGGAAATGGGTGTCGAGGCAAAGATCTGCCTTTATGAGAACATAGGCTATCCCCAAGAACGGGCAGTGGTCGGTTCCGTACAAAATCCACCGCTTGCGGAGTCTGACATGTACTGTCTTCTGGTGGTGCAGCGCTAAGTTCAATTTGACCGATGTGTTACATTTTTTATATGTACGTATCCTTTGTACAATATTAATTAAGTTCTCAGGTATATCTGTCTCCTTTATTACTAAACCTTTAACCGTTTAAAACAAGAATCGTTACCTTTATGTATAATAACATGTAAGTCACATTTATTTAAAACAAATTAACTTGATTATCCAGTTGGAAAACGATAGGAAGGTGACAATTATGCATATATTCGAAGGGTTCTTGCCATCACCCTGGTGGCAGTTATGGTTTGCATTCTCCATTCCCGTAATCTTGTTCGGTATGTATCGGTTGAACAGGCTCGTAAGTGAACGCAGGGAGATAGTTCCTTTGCTTGCAGTGGCTGGAGCTTTCATCTTTGTACTTTCATCCCTCAAGCTTCCCTCGGTCACAGGCAGTTCATCACATCCAACAGGTACAGGGATGGCAGCCGTGCTTTTCGGTCCGGCAATAACATCTGTGCTCGGTCTCATTGTCCTTATATATCAGGCCTTGTTCCTCAGCCATGGAGGAATAAGCACACTGGGGGCAAATGTTGCATCCATGGGTATAGTGGGTCCGTTTGTGGCATATGCATTCTACAAGGCGGCTTCAAAGGTCAATATGAACTTTTATCTCAACATATTCCTGGCTACTGCAATAGCCGACTGGGTAACCTATGTGGTGACATCCACTCAACTTGCATTGGCTTTCCCCGCAGGTGGTGCTCTTACGGTTTCGGGTTTCCTGTCTTCGTTCACCGCATTTGCAGCGGTGTTCGCCACAACCCAGGTACCACTTGCCATCATGGAGGGTGCTCTCACGGCCCTCATTATGAAATATGTGGTGCAGGTAAAGGGCGATGTACTTGTGAACCTACAGGTTCTCACATCAGAGGCAGTGAATAAGCTTAAGGGGGCTGTGGGATGAAATTAGAGTACATCGTGGGAGCCATAGCAATACTCTTCGTGGCCCAGTTCTTCTACGGACTTGCAGCCAATCCCGGGTCGGAATTCGGAGGTGCAGATGGTGCAGCAGAGGATGTGATTTCAGGTATTGACCCTAGTTATGAGCCATGGGACCCGGGTTTCCCGAAGTTCGAACCACCAGGTGGAGAAACTGAAAGCCTGCTCTTTGCTCTTCAGGCAGCCATAGGTGCCATAGTCATTGGTTACTTCTTTGGCTACTACAGGGGAAAGAACCAGTCAGGTCAGTAATGGGTTTTACAACCCATTATGGTTTTCAAAAAAATCCTTTTTCTCTTTTCTGTTATGTTTCACAAGGTGGCTATTACAAAACGGAAAACTTATCTAATATAACTCTCAATCCAGCTTGAAAAGGAGCTTTTTTACAAAACAAATTTTGTTGATTTAAGAAGGTACACAGGACACATCATGACATCTATCTTGGACGATTACGCCCTTAACAGCCCCCTGCGTGAAAAGAACAACTGGCTCAAGATCGCCATAACGGCTTTCGGCATAGTTGTGGGTGTTTCTTCCAATTCTCCTGTCACACCTTTTGTAATAGCTCTATGTATGGGTATTGCAACCATCCGTTTCAGTAAGGTGCCTGCAAGTTTCTACTTAAAGATCCTGGCTGCACCCGCAGGATTCGTGCTGATCAGCGTAGTCATCATTGCTTTCTTTTCAGGTAATGGTAGTGAGGTATTTGGTTTTGATCTGTGGGGTCATAGGCTTGGGGTCAGTACCGGGGGGCTGAACATGGCCTTAGTGGTGCTTGCACGTACCATCAGCGGTATGTCCTGTCTTTTTTTCCTTTCGCTCTCAACTCCTATGATAGAGCTATTCTCTGTATTGAAGGCGACCCGTTTCCCGGATTCCTTCATAGAGATATCCATGATGATGTACCGCTACATCTTTGTCTTTATGGAAGTGGCCATGGGCATCAAGTACGCTCAGACGGTCAGGCTGGGCTACAAGGATTTCAGGACCTCGTTCAGGTCCATAGGAATGCTGGCTACGTCTCTTTTCATAAGGGCATGGGAGCAGGGAGAAAAACTGTATGTTTCCATGAACTCAAGGTGTTATGATGGCAGGTTCATACTACTGGAGGAGGACCGTCCCATAAAGAGGTCCGAGATAGCACTTACGTCCGTATATTTTATCATGGTGATTGTAGTTTTCTATTCCACGAGGAACATCCTTCTTATCTGAGGTAGAGCATGACAATCCTGGAAACCAGAGATCTTGTATACAGTTATCCAGACGGAACCATTGCCCTGGACAATGTGAGCGTCAGGATAGATATGGGTAAAAAAATAGCCTTTGTAGGCCGCAACGGTTCCGGGAAATCCACGCTGTTCCTGACCCTTAACGGCACCTTGACACCGAATAAAGGGGAAGTGCTCTTCCATGGTAAGCCTGTGAAGTATGATGCAAGGTCCCTGCGTGAACTGCGCAAGAACGTGGGCATTGTATTCCAGAACTCTGATGATCAGCTTTTTGCACCCAGCATTTACCAGGATGTGGCCTTTGGTCCCACGAACCTGGGTTATTCCAGGGAAAAAGTAAACTCTGTGGTCCAGAGCACCCTTGATTATGTGGGGCTTAACCCGCTCAAGAAAAAGCCTCCACACCACTTAAGCGGCGGCCAGAAGAAGAGGGTTGCCATTGCAGGTATCGTTGCCATGGAGCCCGAGGTTATCATCCTTGATGAGCCGCTGTCCAATCTTGACCCGGTGGGTGCCGACGAGGTAATGGACCTTCTGAACGAACTGAACTACTTCGGCAAAACAATAATCATCTCGACCCATGATGTGGATCTCGCTTACAGGTGGGCCGATCATGTGTTCATTATGACGGATCACCAGATGATCGGGGAAGGCACTCCTGAGGATATTTTCAGAAATGAGGAGCTGCTCCAGAGGGCTTATCTGAGAAAGCCCCAGATACTTGAGGTGCATGAGGAGCTGCGCAGGCGCAGTCTTGTCAAGGAGAACGGCTGTCCCAAGGATATACCCGGCCTTGTCAGGATACTGAAAGAGCCGGAACTCATGTGGGTCAAAGTGTCTCCTGACGTCAAGGTAGGGGATAGTGTGAACTTAGGGTTGCTGCACGGCGAGTTCGCACTGAACTATCCTATGGAGGCAGTCAATGGGAAGGTCCTCCATATCCATGAGGACTGCATGGCAATAGTGGAACTCAGCAGACGTTATGTGCGTGCAGGTTCCATTATGATCTACGATACGGACCATCACGATGCTGATTTCTTACAGCTTTTCATCTCTAACGGCGATGTGGATACTGTGGGTGCCATGGGCAAGAGAAGCAAACTCATAGCTGAGAGGGACAACATTCTCCTGGACATCACTTCAGGAGTTATCGATCGTTCCATCCTCAATGCTCTGTGCGGACAGAGATGTCTTATAATCACGCATGGTGGAATGATCTACCATGCTTTTGAACGTATCAGTCATTATATTGAAGAAAGTGGTATCAACATCCATGTTGATATCATAAATGAGAATGGAGACATCTCCTCTCTTGCAACGGCCTGCACCGGGCAGCTATCATGCTCTCGATCTACGGAAGAACACCGGGTATGAAGGGTGACTAAAGACCCTGATAAGTCCTTTTGAGCAGTAAAGCATCTCCTTCATTATCAGGACTTTCGGATATTACAAGACCCTTTGCCCGGAAGTCCTGGAAAGCCTGCAACAGTTCCACGTACCTGAGATCTGATTCATCCAGTTTCAGATGGTTCTTTTCTCCTTTTGGTCCATATTCAATGCCTGAAATATGTACATGCATATTCTCGAGAGCTTCCCTCCCAAGTATGTTCTCCACTTTTTCAAGTACTGCAGTGAACTCCTCGAACGAATTCTCTTTGCCATTGCTTCTTGCGTGCAGATGCGCAAAATCGATGCATGGAAGCACTTTGTCCAGCTGGCTGCACATGCTGAGGGTTTCATCAAGGCTGCCGAACTGTGTGGGCTTGCCTGTGGTTTCGGGCCTTAGCACCGTATCAATATCCTCTGCAGCTATTCTGGCTGTCAGCTCCTGCAGTTTTTGCAAAACTTTTGAAAAAACGTCTTCCGGCTTATCTTTCTGGTAGTAGGCAGGATGGAATACTATTGAACGAGCTCCGCAGATGGAGCCAATGAGTGCGGAGTCATATATCCTCTTGATACTGGCATCTATCTTTTCGGGTTCTGATGAATTCAGATTGATATAATAAGGTGCGTGCACGCTAAGGGCTACATTCTGAGATGTAGCCGTTCTCTGCACTTCCTGTGCAGAATTGGCACCCATTTTAACCCCACGCACGAACTCTATCTCCATGCAGCCAAGTCCAAGCTCTCTCACTCTGCGGATGCCATCCACAGTGGTGCCTTTAGCCGATGAGTAGGGTGCTCCAGCTGTACCAAAAAGCAATTCCCTGTGGCTCATCAGACTATGCCCAGGTGCTGCTTTAGCTCTTTCATGCGCTGTGCAGATATCTTCTGCTCCACCAGTTCCATGATAGTGTCAATATCTTCAGGTTCAAGGGAACGTATATCTTCCTTGTTCTCCAGCGCAAGTTTCACCAGGTAGTCCAGCTCTTCCACGCTCAGGCGCTCCATCCTATCCCTGAAATCCTCTGCAGACTGTGCTATTTTATGGGACAGCGGCCTTAAGATGAAAGGATAGTTGTGTCCTCCCGATGATATCGTATTTCCGCTAAGTTCAGGTGCAAGTTTGTCAAATATCTGTTTGTCCATGTCGCTGAATACTCTGCCCATGGGTTTTAGTTGTATAAAGTAGTTTATAAAATTATGTGCCAGCTCAAGATCTCAGATGCCCGTGGATGTCTATCTCTCCGAGCACTATCCTTGTGGAGGAGATGCGTATCTGGTCATCGGCGAGGACGTAATCAATTTTCACGATCCTGATGTCCTTCAGGTTCTTCTCAGCCCTGAGCTTATTGATCTTAAGGGCAACAGGATATGTTTCAGGAGAGACCACAATGTAGTCGTAATCCTCTTCAAGGGTCTTTCCGTAAGGGTCGTTCAGCTCTATGATCGTGTATTTCTGACCCTCTGCAATTTGCTGTATGTACTGGATGACCCTTTCTTTCCGTACACTATAATCAGGTATCTTGCGCGGGCGCTTATTTGCCATTTCGTTGGACGTGAGTCCTATATCGACCTTTCCATTGCCGGCAAGCTCAAAGGCTTTTCTTAAAAGCTCCCTGTGTCCGTCATGAAGACACTCGAAAGTTCCACCAACCACTACTCTGGGCATTGGTGGTACAAAGGATATTTTATAAAATAAATGTTTGCCCGAAAATGTCAGGGAGCTTCAAATGTAAAATTAGTTCATAATTAGCAAAGTATATAACCTTTAACAAATATTAATATTCAAACAGATTGCTTTTCAGGATATTTATTCCAGGAGGTATTAGCTTAATAGTGGATAAAATACCGATCAAAAAGCCCGGCATATACTTGGTCCTAGTATCGTCCGCTTTTTTAGCGATGTGGGTACTGGCACTTATACCAATTCCTCCATCTTATTCTGATTCCCAGACAGTTGACAACATATACGTATTCAGTATGTATCTGTTCTCATTTCTAATTCCTACTATTGGGCTTTTCTTATTCCTGAGCAATATAAAGAATAAGTCGCCAAGATGGTATATGGGGATACCTCTCTTTTTTTCAATAGTATTGGTCACATTGAACCGTGATAACAATATATTAGGGCCATTTTATGATACATCCTTCATTGCAAATTATAGTAATATCTCGAATTTTCTTTCAGACAATTTTTTCAAGTATTCTGTTTCAATAGTCTTTTCTCTTTCCATGCTGCTATTTTCCATGTCAGTGCCGGCAAATAAAAGAAAGAAATTATTGACACCTTTTAGAATTTCCTTCCTTACACTTGTTTGTACTGTCTTTTTTATTATAGTAGATCTGTTAGCGCGGTACAAATATACAGGTTCGGTATCGTTGCGAGAGAATCTTGGGCTTTTATATATACTCGGAACATTCATTTTTGGCCTATCTTTGATCTGGTCTGGTATTCACTATGAGACAAAATAGTATTTTTCATGGTATAAGGCACATTTCTTTGTCAGTCCGATTTCCTGAAATTTAACTATGGGTCAATTATTACTTTCACTCCGCTCTCTTCATGTATATATATTCCAAAGACCAATAATTCATCGAAATGTGCACCGGAAGTTAACATGTGCACCACAAAGGAGTCTTAAAAATGTCAGAAGTATTACTTGAGGACCTGGACCACGTTGGTCCTGCCACAGCCCAAAAACTCATCGAAGCAGGTTTTTCGACAGTAGAAGCCATTGCTGTATCTTCTCCCGCAGAGCTCGCCACAGCCGCGGATATAGGAGAGTCCACAGCAGCCAAGATCATCCTGGCAGCCCGTAAAGCTGCAGATATCGGTGGTTTTGAAACAGGTGATGTGGTAATGGAACGCAGGAAACTGGTAGGTAAGCTCTCTACGGGCTGTAAGGAGTTCAATGATATAATGGGTGGCGGGATAGATTCCCAGGCCATAACCGAAGTATACGGCGAGTTCGGGTCAGGCAAGACGCAGGTTGCTCACCAGTTAGCCGTCAATGTGCAGTTGCCGCAGGAAAAAGGCGGATTGAATGGCTCCGTGATTATGATCGATACAGAGAACACCTTCAGGCCCGAAAGGATAAAACAGATGGTGGAGGGCCTTTCGGAGCTATACGGTGAGGACTATGATCATGAAGAGTTCCTCAGGCACATACATGTGGCAAGGGCGTACAACTCGAACCATCAGATCCTGCTCGTGGATGCAGCATCTGAACTTGCCAACGAGCTCAAGGATTCTGACAAACCTGTGAGGCTGCTCATAGTTGACTCCCTGACGGCACATTTCAGAGCAGAGTATATCGGTAGGGGGACTCTTGCCGACAGGCAGCAAAAACTTAACAAACATCTCCACGACATCCAGAGATTTGGCGACCTTAACAATGCAGTGGTGCTGGTAACAAACCAGGTCATGGCAAAACCGGATGCTTTCTTTGGCGATCCGACAAAGCCCATAGGAGGGCATATACTTGGCCATACTTCTACATTCAGGCTATATATGCGCAAATCCAAGGGGGATAAAAGGATAGTCAAGCTTGTGGACGCTCCGAACCTTCCGGATGCTGAAGCAGTGATCTCAGTCACCACCGCTGGCCTGCGTGACCCCTGAACAGCAGGTTTTTAAACTTTTTTTCTAATTTACCTGCCATGAAATTCAAGGCCATTGCAGTTGATATCGACGGTACCATAACTTTCAGGGACAGAAGCCTTGATATGGCAGCAATTGGGAGTTTACGCTCCCTTGATGTACCTGTGGTGCTATCCACAGGCAATGTTCTCTGTTATGCCCATGCCGCCGCAAGGCTAATAGGAGTAGGAGGGATAGTGATAGCCGAAAATGGAGGTGTCATTTCCCCAGGTTTTGATACGGTTCCTATTGTATCCGAATCGATCAGAGAATGTCAAAAGGCTTTTGATCTGCTCTCGGGCAAGTTCGAGCTAACTAAGCTGGACCCGGAGCATCGTAAGACAGAGATAGTGCTTAGGAGGGACTTTGATCTGGAACTTGCCAGGCAGATCTTGTATGAGCATGGTCCTAACGTAGAGATCATAGACACACATTTCGCAATCCATATAAAGAGCAGGGGAGTGAACAAAGGCACTGGTCTCATTAAAGTTGCAGAGCTGATGGGTATTGAGCCAAAGGATTTCGTTGCCATAGGCGACTCCGTGAATGATGTGGAGATGCTTGAAATGGCAGGTTTTGGGATAGCTGTAGGCAACGGCGATCCGGAATTAAGGTCAGTTGCCGATTATACTGCCGCATCACCCTATGGGGCCGGAGCGGCTGAAGGTATCACCTATCTTCGGGAGCATAGCCTGATCTAAAAAACATAAAAGGCAAAAGCCGTTTATTCAACAGGTTTGCCTAATGCAGTGTTTTTATCTACTACTATGTAGTCTTTAATTGCTCTAACAGAAGTAAATGGAAGGAGAATGTACTGGTCGTCTGTCTTATACTTGGAAGTGTCAAGGCTCATGTCCGGCTTGACTATAAGATCAATGAGGTCTCCTGTTTTCCCATCCATGACTATGTTGAAGAGCACACCCAGTTCAGTGCCATCCGTAGCCATTACCTGTTTGCTGGAGAGGTTCTTAGCAAATACTTTCGTCATGTAGTTCACCCGATAAATCTAAACTTTTCATATATTTATCTGTATCCTATATAAGAGCTTGTTTCTTCTTTCGGCATCCCGCCCTTGAAAAGCTCATGTATCTTCTTATAGTATCCCATAAGGTTCTCGGAAAGAGTGGGTCTTACCTTATTCAGTGCTTCCATGAAATACTTCATGTCCACATTCTCTATATTGAAGTTCTCTCTCAGGGCAAGCATCACAGCTTCTCTGCATACTGCTTCGATGTCAGCACCCACGTATCCTTCCGTGATGTTCGCAAGTTCATCAATTGATACGTCGCTTGCAAGAGGTATATTTCTTGTGTGTATCTGGAAGATGCTTCTCCTTCCTTCCCTCGTGGACTGGCCCACAAGCACAAGCCTGTCGAACCTTCCTGCGCGCAGCAAGGCAGGGTCGATCATGTCCGGCCTGTTAGTTGCAGCAATGACAACTATCTCTTTCAGAGCTTCGAGGCCATCGAGTTCAGTAAGCAACTGGTTCACGACCCTTTCAGAGACCTTTGCATCTTCTGACATGGAACTTCTTGCAGATGCAATGGAATCTATCTCATCGAAGAATACCACGCATGGGGCTACCTGTCTTGCTTTCTTGAATATCTCCCTGATCGCACGTTCAGACTCTCCTACCCATTTGGAGAGCATCTCAGGTCCTTTGATACTGATGAAATTGGCGTTGGATTCATTGGCAACAGCCTGGGCCACAAGGGTTTTGCCTGTACCGGGTGGACCGAACAGCAGAATTCCTTTAGGAGGCTTTATACCCATCTGCACGAACTTCTCAGGCTTTGTGATAGGCCATTCCACAGCCTCAATGATCTCCTGTTTGACATTGTCCAGCCCTCCTACGTCAGCCCATTTCACAGATGGTATCTCGACCAGCACTTCACGCATTGCAGAAGGCCCTATCTCTCTTAAGGCGTTCTCAAAATCAGATCGTATCAGCACTATTTGCTCCAGTTTCTCCTGTGGGATCAGGTCATCGTCAAGGTTTATGTCCGGCAATACCCTTCTCAATGCCCGCATAGCAGCTTCCTGCACAAGGGCCAGCAGGTCCGCACCTACAAATGCCTGTGTGTTCTTGGCTATCTCTTCAAGGTACTTCTCGTCAACATCGCTTCCCAGAGGCACTCCACGTGTGTGTATCTGCAGGATCTCTAACCGTCCCCCAGCGTCAGGAACACCGATCTCTATCTCTCTGTCGAACCTGCCCGGTCTGCGCAGTGCAGGATCAATGGCATCCAGCCGGTTCGTAGCTCCGATCACCACTACCTGTCCACGCTCTTCCAGACCATCCATCATAGTGAGCAACTGGGCTACGACGCGGCGTTCCACTTCACCAGTGACGTTCTGCCTCTTTGGAGCAATGGAGTCTATCTCGTCAATGAACACTATGGATGGTGCATCCTCTTCAGCCTCTTCGAATATCTTGCGGATACGCTCTTCGCTTTCACCATAATATTTCCCCATGATCTCGGGGCCCGCTATGTAGAGGAAATTTGCCCTGGATTCATTTGCCACTGCCTTGGCTATAAGGGTCTTTCCTGTTCCTGGAGGTCCGTATAATATAATACCCTTCGGAGGTTCGATGTTCAACCTCTGGAAGAGTTCAGGATGTTTAAGAGGCAGTTCTATCATTTCCCTTACTCTCTGGATCTCATCTCCCAGTCCGCCTATATCCTCGTAGGTGATGCCCCTGGCTGCGCTTTCATACCCTCTTACAGGCTTCTGGCGCAATTCGATCTCCGTGTTCTCAGTGACCATGAGCACTGGGTCATGGGGCTGAGCCTCAACAGCAATAAGGGGTATTGCCTGCCCTCCTGAGGACTGACTCGTCATGGGCTGTGTCATGGAACTGATGATGGGTATTACATCACCTACCACAAAAGGCCGCTTCAATATGTTCCGTTTGATGATCTCTTTAATATGATCGCCATACTCCATCACCACGCCTTCCGGAGGTGCAAGTACTAAATGCGTAGCAGGTTCGAAATCTGCTTTTTTGATGGTAGCTCTTTCCCCTATACTAACTCCTGCGTTTTGCCGGATGAAGCCATCTATCCTTACAATGCCCTGTCCCCAATCCTGACGGTCTGCTCTCCACACTTTAGCACATGTTCTCCTCTTACCGGTTATTTCTACTATGTCTCCGGGAGAGAGCTGCAGGCTCAGGAGAGTGCTGGGGTCCAGGCGAATGATGCCACGACCAAAATCGTTCGGATGTGCTTTTTCAACCTTGATCTGTACTTCGTCCATGATGTCATCCTGTAATTGAATCTCATATATAGTCCGATTATAGGTATTTATTTTTATCTGATGCATAAAAATGCATGTAGTGGTCACTTGCTAATATATGAAAGGCGAGGAAGAAATCTTTTTAACTGATTATGTTACTTATGCCTTTTATGGGGTTAAAGGCTTTATTTCTTAACTGTACATTGAAGAGATCACCACAGATCTCTAACCACAAGCGTTGATAGACAAGGCTGGGGGCTTTTTTCAGATATGGGAGTGAAAAGTGAGTGCATACGGATCGCGGACTATAAAAATCCCTTTGGTGTTTCTTCCGACGAAGATCAAGGCGATGAATGGCCATTGATACTTGTAAAGATAAAGGCATGCGATATCCTTGTGATGTGCTCTTCTATCTGGTTCGGTGTTCGTTCCTCTGTGGCACAGATGGTGGTATAAAGGTTGGACGGAACTTATAAGGAAGCAGACCCGCAGACTGGTCAGTTCCTTCTTTATGCGAAGGTTGAGGGTGTGCTTATTACCGGCAATGAGGACGGACGGTGCACATGATGTGGCTGCTAATACTCTGTTCAACATTACCTATCTGGGTTGCACAGTTCCTCCGAACGTGGACAGCTACTGGGCGGGTCAGCAGGGCCGGGGGCGAGTTACATTGCAGCAGGTGGTGATAGGCATCTGTATACTAACAGAACGGTCAGGCATATGGTACAGGATCTCACCTCCTTCGCACAACTGTTGAGGGCAAACCCTATCCCCGCCAGCCTGGGAGAACTGTATGCAGAAGCTGTAAAGGAAAGCGATTGATGAACTATGCATGTATCCTGTTCATTCTTGACTTTTAAGATTATCACGACCATTGAATATTATAGTAGGTTATTTTCATATACTGCGAGAGTGCTTTTTTCTGTGCAGGCACAAAGTTCTGCAGGAGGCAAACATTGGATCTGAAAGAGGAGATCCGAAGTAAAGCCATGGAAAAGGGATTCCAGCTTTTCGGTGTGTCAGATATAAGCAAAATGGAGGATGTAGAGTTTCCACCTGGGCGTGGGCTTGTAAAGCCGTCTGAATTTATGTCGGATGCAAGATCACTTGTAGTTCTGGGTATGGTGATCTGGGACGAAGGTATGAACGCTGCAATAAGCACTCCCGGTACCGGTGATTTTAGCGGAGGCGAAGCAGAATACTATAATCTATATTACGAAACGGTGGAAACACGCGCATGGAGACTGGCTCAATGGCTATGGGATGATAAAGGTATCAAGGCGACACCCACCCACTCAGTGCATGTGAAAGTGGCAGCGTATCTCGCAGGCCTTGGTTTCATAGGCCACAATACTCAGGTGATAACCCCTGAATATGGTCCAAGGGTACGCTGGATAGCTTTGCTCACTACCGCTGAACTAATGCCCGACCAGCCCTTCTCCAGGAACCTATGTGCAGAGCAACCATTGTGCCAGCATGAATCATTGTGCGTAAAAGCATGTCCTTATGGTGCGATCATCCCAGGTCCGTCGCAGGGAGTTCCACCTGGTGAAAAAGTCATATATGATAAATGTGTTGTAGCACATGAACTTGAAAAAGATATAGATAATAAATGGGAAAAGCACATCCGCAGGATAACAGAACGTGGATTTATGGAATGTACCATCTGTAACCTTGCTTGTCCTTATGGCAAAAATGTAGATGTGCAGATCATTCCCAGAAAAAGGGGTCTTGCCTGAAAGCAAGAACTGATCTTTTTTATTTTCACAGAAGTTATATCTTAATAGTGTTTCATTCGATTTATTTTTCACATTAGTATGAACTTTAGATGGGTAAAACTTAAAACAAATTATGACATCCATACTCTGTTATCCTTTTATGTGAAACTAGATTCTCTTTTCGATATATAGCCAAATTCTTTATATATGACTGTATACATATTTATATTCACCAAAACCATGGGGGTGAGTTTTTGGCAGAGAAAAGTACGTTAGACTGGATAGCATTAGTCTTGGTTGTAATCGGAGGCCTCAACTGGGGACTCTTCGGCATATCCCAGGATTTGAACCTTGTGGCACTTATATTCGGCTACAGCATCATAGCAAGGATCGTTTACATCCTTGTAGGTCTGTCCGCATTGTATATGATCTATTATGCAACCAAGAAATAAAGATGGTCAGTCTTTCAAAGACCTGACCATTTTATCTTTTCATCACTCTTTTATTCCATCATCTGTTTCATAAGGCTGTTTCTTGCCACTTCAATTTCTGGAAGTGAGATCTTAATGGAGATCCCCGACACTTTTATCTTTAACATGTCCCCGCCCACAGTACCTACGATCGCATAGGGTACTCCTTGCAATGCCTCCTCTATTACCTTTGGTTCAGGGGTTGTAAGAATGGCTCTTACATAAGACTCAGAGAACAGAGCATCGTCTGCCCTGAGGCCCTCACAGGCCTTACTGAGGTCCACATCTGCTCCCATATATGTGCACATCTCACACAGTGCGACTCCCAATCCGCCCAATGAAACATCGTGAGAGGACGTGACCTTTCCTGTGTCCACGGCCTTGATCACGGAATCCACTATAGAGATAGCATTTTCAGGCACTTTAGGAGCGTTGCCGTCCATCTTCTTACCGAGCAGGCTGTAATATTCGGAACCTCCCAGCTCATCCCGTGTCTCTCCGATAAGTACTATCGTGTCACCTTCGTTGGCGAACGAGGACAGGGGGGCACCTGCAACATTATTTGTTGTTCCCACGACACCTATGGATGGAGTGGGAAGGATCGCGGTATCAAATTCATCACTTTCGTTATAGAGGGATACGTTCCCACCTACAACGGGTATTTGCAATTCTCTGGCACCATCGCCCAATCCAAGGATAGCGTGTTTAAAGTACCAGTATATGTCGGGTCTTTGAGGGTTGCCAAAATTCAGACAGTCCACAAGGGCTAGTCCTTTACCTCCTTTGACCGCAATGTTCATGGCATTTTCATAAACAATACCCTTTCCTCCCTGATAGGGGTCCAGCATGGTATGTCTGGGGTTGCAGCCGCATGAGAGTATTATTCCCTTATTGCCCTCTATACGTAATACGGAAGCATCATCTCCGGGTTTTACCGTAGTCCTTATCTGCACTTCGTGATCATATTGTCTGTATATCCATTCCTTTGATGCCACATTATGAGAGGAAAGCACGTTCAAAAGTGCCTGTTTAAGATCAACTGGCATTTCTGGCTTTTCCCATGGTATTTTTTCGGCGGGTGAACTGGCAGGCATTTCACAGGTAGGTGCACCTTCAGCAAGCAGCTTGATCGGGATATCGACAACAGTCTCTCCCTTAAAATCCACTGTGTAATATGGTCTTTCAGTGAGTTCTCCTATCATGCTGGCGTTCAGATCATATTTCTTTGCTATGGCCAGTACAGCTTCCACGTTCTGTGGTTCTACTTCAAAGAGCATACGTTCCTGGGATTCTGCAATGAGGATCTCATAAGGCACCATGCCTTTTTCCCTGAGTATGACATTATCAGCGATTATATGCATTCCCATATCTCCCTTGGATGCCATTTCTGAACTGGCACCCGCAAGGCCTGCTGCACCCAGATCCCTGCAGGATCTCACATATCCCGCTCCGACAACTTCCAGTGTCGCTTCTATGAGCAGTTTCTCTGTGAACGGATCACCTATCTGTATGCTGGGCCTGTCCTCTGCTTCGGAGCTCTCGGAAAGGTCCCTGGATGCGAAGGATGCACCTCCCAGCCCGTCCCTGCCAGTGGTGGATCCCATGAGGATCATCTTATTCCCTGCCTTCTGGGCCTTTGCTGTCACTATGTTCTCTTTCCTTGCAAGCCCTATGCATGCAACATTTACAAGAGGGTTACCACTATAGGTTTCATCAAAGAATGCTTCTCCCCTTACCACAGGCACACCTATACAATTACCATAGCTTGCGATACCTTCGATGATGTGTTCGAAAAGGTAAAGGTTCTTAGGAGTATTAAGGGGCCCGAAATACAGGGGGTCCATAAGGGCTATAGGTCTCGCTCCCATGGATATGATATCCCTTACAATGCCTCCTACGCCTGTTGCAGCACCGTTGTGGGGGTCTACGTATGATGGATGGTTGTGACTTTCCATACCTATTGCAAGCACCCAGCCGTCCTCAAAGTCCACGATAGCAGCATCATCTCCAGGTCCTATGATAACTTTCTCGCCGGTTGTGGTAAAAGTCTTCAGTAAAGGTCCACTGGAGCGATATGAACAATGCTCGCTCCACAAATTGAGGAAACATCCCTGTTCCACAATGTTGGGTTCTCTTCCCATTTTTTCAGTTATAAGCTTGAAATCGTTCTCTTGTAACATTGTGTGCCTCAGACTACTATTCATTTCTGTGTTTCTGTAGGCTTAAAAGCACTCAAGTTTAAAAAAGATTCCTTCATTAGACCAAAACCCCGTCCCTTTGTTCACGGAAGATCAATAGTGAGTTTTTCTCCGGGCATGAGTTTGCAGCGCTCTACGGAGCCGGATTGCATTTCGATAATATATTTTGTCTTTTTAGGGGACTGTGCCAGACCTATCCAGGGTTTCAATCTTGCAGTGGCAAGTATTTTCTTATTATCATCCAGAAAAACCACGTCTATTGGAAAAAATACAAAAAGCATGTGCACAGAAACGGATCTAGTAGAAGGTAGTATGAAGACAAGCGCATATCTTTCTGCAATGCTCTTTCGGAACATAAGCCCCCTTGACTGGCTTATTATACCTTCTGCAAATTCAATGTCAGATGCAACTAATTCACCATTAGGTTTTAATATCATTGCTGTTTACTTTATACGACTATTTAAGTATAGTTTATGGTCAAAATGTTTAATGATCTTGGAGGAAATATCACTAGATGAGTTCAGAAATGTGCCCTGTATGCGGATTGCCAATGGAATTGTGCATCTGCGAAGAAGTAGCAAAAGAGCAGCAAAGAATTACCGTGAAGGTCAACAGAAGAAGGTATGGGAAGGAAGTGACTGTCGTAGAAGGTTTTGATGCACACGAGATCGACCTCCACGAACTATCCACATATCTGAAATCCAAGTTTGCATGTGGTGGAACTGTCAGGGATAATGCTGTTGAGTTGCAGGGCAACCATCTGTCTCGCATGAAGGATGTTCTTGTTGAAAGGGGTTTTTCTCCGGAGCAGATCAAAGATTAAACACTTTCATTTAACTGGAAATCGTATCTCCCAGTTACTTACCTTTAATTTTCCAAAGTATCAGATTTATTCATTTTATGGGAAGGAGTAAATCCGTCAGTTATTCATAAGGTGAAGCATGAAACGTATATATCTGGATCACAGTGCAACCACGCATGTGGATACCAGGGTTCTGGAGGCCATGCTCCCTTATTTTAGTGAAAAGTTCGGAAATGCTTCAAGTTTACACTCTTTTGGACTGGAAGCTGCAGAAGCACTATCCTCTTCCCGGGAACAGGTGGCTGCAGCACTGGGTGCTGAACCGCAGGAGATAATTTTCACATCAGGTGGCACCGAATCTGACAACATGGCCATAAAAGGCTCTGCATACATGTGTTCTTCCCGGGGCAGGCATATTATCACTTCTGTTATAGAACATCCTGCAGTATTACGCACCTGCGAGCAGCTTGAGAAAGAGGGTTTCGAAGTTACCTATGTGCCAGTGGATAATGAAGGCATATTGGATACGCAGTTCCTTGAGGATTCCATAAGGGAAGACACCATTCTCATAAGTATAATGCATGCCAATAATGAGATCGGAACTGTTCAGCCCATAAAGGAAATCAGTGAGCTCATAGAAGGGCGGGGAATAGTCCTTCACACCGATGCTGTCCAGTCCGTGGGTAAGATACCTGTTGATGTGAATGAACTGGGCGTGGATATGTTGTCCATATCTTCCCACAAGCTCCACGGTCCTAAAGGTGTGGGAGCCCTGTACTTGCGCAGTGGTGTCAATATCCTGCCTATAGTGCAGGGTGGTGGCCACGAACGCGGTCTGCGTCCGGGTACCGAGAACATCCCGGGCATCGTGGGTTTTGCAAAGGCAATGGCCATTGCCAGGGAACAACTGGAAGCGGATTCCAGGCACATGCAACGTCTGCGGGATTCTATGGTAGAAAAGGTCCGCAGCAGAATACCGTATTCCAGGCTTAACGGTCATGAAATAAAGCGTCTTCCGAACAATGTGAACATGAGTTTCAGGCATGTGGAAGGTGAATCTTTGCTTATGCTCCTTGATATGCAGGGCGTTGCTGTTTCCACCGGCTCGGCATGTTCCTCTAAATCCCAAAAAGCTTCTCATGTGCTTACAGCCATCGATCCAGGTGTAGATTATATACATGGTTCACTGAGGTTCACCCTAGGTAGGGAGAACACCATGGAAGAGATCGATCTTGTAGTTGATCTCCTTGAGGAGGCCGTCATAAAGCTGCGCCGGATGTCACCTTTCGAGGAGGGGAATTAATGTACAGCAGAAAACTTCTGGAAGAATTCACTGATCCTAAGAACGTAGGTGTCATCGAAGATGCAGATGGAGTGGGTCAGCTGGGCAATCCTGCAGATGGTGATGTCATAACTATCTACATAAAGGTCAGGGATGGTATACTCACAGATGTTAAGTTCAAGACCTTCGGTTGTGCAGCGGCTATCGCTACTTCGAGTATGGTGACGCAAATGGCAAAAGGCAGGACCATAGAAGAGGCCAGGCGTATAACAAAGGAAGAAGTGGCTGAGGCGCTGGGTGGTCTTCCACCAGGCAAGATGGATTGTTCGAACTTTGCTCCGGATACTTTAAGGATGGCCATTGAAGATTATCAGAATAAACATAATATCTGATAGCGGAGGCTCATCTTTTGAAAACGACTTGTGAGATCATGGTGCAGAAAGTCCTTCCTGCGATACGTGCAGAGATCGCACGTGTGATGTTCTCTGAACACAGATGTACCCAGCAGGAGATCGCTGATATCCTCTGTCTTTCAAGGGCTGCCGTTTCACAGTACATGAGCGAGAAAAGAGGAGCTGAAGTTGATTTCCCAGAAGAGGTCCGTGCAGAGGTGAGGAAGTTCTCTGCCAGGTTACTTAAGGGCATGGACCAAAAGGACCAGGTAGAAGGTATGTGCAATATCTGCAGATTCGTGCAGCACTCCGGCTGGTTCGATAAGAACATACCTGAAGCAGGATCATGCATCCTATGTGGGGATAAAGAGCAAAGTTGAGCCATAATCAATGTGTACAATGCAAGGGACGAGGATTCTGTGGACGTCCTGTATGTCCCATTCTTGAAAAGTTCAAGTCCATAGAGTCATCTGTAATAACCAGTAAAGGAGCAACTTCCATATTCGGAGCCTCTCCTCCGGCAGTTTTCATTGGCAGGCATGATTATCCTTCAGTGATGTCGGGTCCCATGGTTCCTCCTGATATGGGCGCAGATGAGTCTTCCATGCTTGAGGACCCTAAGCAGCTGCTCAGCATGGGCATTGGAGATATCATTGCAGCACGTTCCAGGCTTGTGAGGGCAGGCGCACGCATGCACGTTAAGGATGCCGCAGATCCCAAAGATCCTTTACTCCTGAAGTCTCAGGAACTTGCCCTTTCTATAACGCCTGTGGATACTGAAGCCTGGTTCAACAAGCCTCTGTCCAACAGGTTGAAGTTCGATAGCGTAATGACCCCTATGGGACCTTCAGGTGATCTAAAGGATCTGGATATCACTGAGAACCCGAATGTTCCAAAGAAGGTCGATTATCTGGTATATGATGACGATGCTCTGGCAAAGGATGCTGTTTCAGAGCTTATCTCCTCGAATATCTCTCAGGACCACATCACCCGTCTTCTTTCCATTGGACTGCTCGGAAAAGAGCGCAAGCTGGTACCCACCAGATGGTCCATAACAGCAGTGGACGATATGCTGGGCAAGGATATGTTGCACAGTGTCCGGGATCATCCTCAGATAAGCGATATTATGCTCTTTAGCGGAGGAGCTTTCGGTAACCATTTCGAAATACTCTTGATCCCCCGAGTATTTTCCTATGAACTAATAGAGATATGGATGCCCAGGGCTGTATGGTCGGGTGACTCCACATGGATAGGTGCCGACGGTGAGGGCATGGACGGCAAAAAAGGATATTCTAGTCTTGCAGGTGGTTATTATGCGGCGCGTCTTGGGGCCCTGGAGTACCTCAACGGTATCAGTAGACAGGCTACAGTGTTCATGGTAAGGGAGATCACGCCAGATTACTGGGCGCCTCTGGGCGTATGGGTTGTAAGGGAAGCTGTGCGCAACGCTTTGCAGAATCCTCCACAGAGGTTCGAGAGCACAGATGCAGCTTTGGCGGATATGTCCTCAAGACTTCAAACTCCCATTGAGGCATGGAGGCCAAAAGCAAGTCTTATGAAAGAGTTGAAGTGCCAGAGGACTCTTGATTCTTTCTTATAGGCCTATATGGCTATATAGTGATATATAGAATATTGTACCTACATTTATCTATATCTTACTAAATTGTCCACGTAGTTAATAGGAGGATAATGGAAAATGGATATTTTTAATCCCTATGTGATAGCTCTAGTAGCTGCGGGATTATACATGGCCTGGAACATTGGGGCAAATGACCTTGCCAATGCCATGGGAACTTCAGTTGGCAGTGGTGCACTTTCCCTTAAACAGGTCATACTGGTTGCAGCAGTATTCGAATTCTGTGGTGCTGTTTTCTTTGGGAAGCGTGTCACTTCTACCCTTGCCAAAGGCATTGTGCCTGTGGAACAGATCAGGATGATAGATCCACATCTTGTGGTCATCGGTATGCTTGCAGCGATCCTGGCTGCAGGTTTCTGGATCACGCTTGCTACTTTTTATAATCTTCCTGTTTCCACAACTCATTCTATCGTTGGTTCTGTTCTTGGTTTTGGATTGGTATCGGCCTATCATGGGATCATATCTTACAGTGAGATACATTGGTCAGTTCTGATCAAGATCGTAGCAAGCTGGCTGGTTTCCCCTTTGCTGGGTGCTCTTGTAGCATATATTCTGTTCATGCTGGTGTCCCGTTTTATCCTCCAGAAAACTGACAAACCTTTTGCAGTTGAAAAGAAGTTCGTATATCTTCAGACCATGACAGCATGTTATATGGCATTCGCACATGGTTCCAATGATGTTGCAAATGCAATAGGTCCTTTGTATGCAGGGCTCAATGTGCTGGGTATGAATGGTGTGCAGATACCCACGTGGATCATGGTGATCGGCGGGTTCGGGATGGTGCTTGGGCTTGCCACATGGGGCTATAAAGTGATACAGACCATTGGTAACAAGATAACTGAACTTACTCCCACAAGGGGTTTCTGTGCAGAGTTTGCCACTGCTTCCGTTGTGGTGCTGCATAGTTATAGTTCCCTGCCGATCTCAACCACTCATACGCTTGTCGGATCTGTGATAGGTGTTGGTCTTGCAGGCGGTCTTGCAGCGGTTGATTTAAGTGTGATAGGAAAGATAGCAGTATCCTGGATAATCACGGTGCCTGTGGCAGCGTTGACTTCAGCTCTGATATTCACAGGACTAATGGGGATAGGAATTTGACGAAAAGGGAATACATACGCTCTGTGCTAAGCGTCTTTGCAAAATCTCCTTTCAGGCCTTTGCACATGCATGCCACTAAAGGAGGAGATGCTGTCCGAAAGTTAAGCGAGGAACTTTCTGCTTTCTTTGACTGTGACACGAACACTGTGCTACGCCTCAATAATGAGATAGATGTCCTTGAGCATGAGGCAGATGTGATAAAACAGACCATACGGTCGGAACTTACATCTACGATCATGCTGCCGGTCCATGCTGATGACCTCCTCAATTTCCTCAAACCACAGGATTCGATCTCTGATGAGTGTCAGGATGCAGCTTACTGGCTTACACTGCGAAATTGTCAGGTACCAAAAGAACTCGAAGAGGGGTTCCGTGAACTGATGTCCAGGACCCTGGCAACGGTGGAGATGTATGAGCTTCTTGTGGACACGCTAAGCGAGCTACTGGAATCTTCTTTTGGGAAGAAGGATGTACATGAAACCCTGGAGCTTGTCACCAGGGTAGAAGAAATGGAACACCAGGTGGACGTTATAGAAAAACAAGTTATGAAACAGATATTCGAGAAGGAAGAATTGCTTGATGGCGGAGGTGTTTATTTCTTCCTGGAACTTGCCAAGAACATAGGCCGCATTGCTGACCGTACCGAGAGTGCTGCGGACAGGTTGCGGACCATGGTATTAAGGAGATGAGTTCCGTCCTCCTCTCCTGTGCAGGTTGCCATCTATGTTCAGTACACGCAGCATTTCTATAACAGAATATGCAGCACGGGTGATGCCCATACTGCGCCGGTCCGTGTCTGTTCCCGCAACATACAGATTCTTTATGGGCGTCCTGATGTCCGCAAAGTTCCCATCAATGGTAACTGCAGCCTTTTCAGGAATAATGATCTGCTCATGCTTCATCTCAACATGTTCCTCGATGCCGGGAACAGCATTGTATATCGTTTCATAGGCCTTTTTGACCTCAGAGCTGTCATCCTTTTCCGGGTCTATCACAAAAGTAAAACCTACCAGCTGTTTTCCTTCAGGCGCAAGGGATGAGTCATAGTTGCTGATGGGCATTGCCCAGTAGGCCTTGTCCCTGAACCAGATCTCAGAACCTATGTAATTGAAAGCTTCCATGGTAGTGTCCAGCCCAAGCCAGATAGTAAGGCTTTTTGTTTGTACGATGCCTTCTAGTTCTTTGACATAGGAAGAAGGCAGATCTTCTACAAGATATGGCAGATCCTTTGCAAAACCTGTGTGTATCACCATGTCAGCAAGGTATGTGTCGTCTGCCATCACGCCTTTTACCACTCCCTCCTCTGTCAGGATCTTATGCACAGGATCCTCCACCATGATCTCCACTGACCTGGGCAGGGAATACAGTATGGTATTGAGGAGTGATCTGAGGCCTTTACGCGGATATCCCTGGGAATAGCTTACCTTGTTAGTGGCAAGCCTGCCCAGGGTTGTAAGGGGACTTGATACCTTGTTCAGCCGGGTTTGCAGTGAAGTATGCAGGTTCAATGGGATCAGGTTCTGCAGTACTTTTTCTTCCTGACCGTTCCTTTCTTCTGTTTTCAGGATCTCGTCCAGCTGTTCTGGTGTTACACTGTCCCGCACGAATGCGCTCCCTTCAAGTACCCTCTGTGCCGATGTATGTTTCATGTCCTTGCCTGTAAGGAAATAAGATATCGTATTGGCAAAGTCGTAAGTATCCTGGGAGAGGTTCTTGGGAAGGAATTCATATACGGATTGTTTGGATAGGTCCATTCCGAAGGTCCTATATGTAAGGGCTTTGGTGACAGCCTGGCTAAGTACCAGCCTGTCCATCTTGGGCAATACGTCGAAGGTCACGAATTCCTTGATATTGGAAGGTACTTTCACAAGACGTTTGTCCGTGCGGATGAAATAGTTTCCGTAGTCCTCGAATACGGGCAGGTAGTCGAAGTAGCTCTCCATGAGCCTTTTCAGCGGACCTTCGATGAGGTGTGTGATGGCATGTGCCCCGGTGTCCACCTGGAACCCATCCACTACATAGCTATTACAGTTGCCCCCCACATGTTTGCTTTTTTCCAGTATCAGGACCTTTTTTCCATGCTTTGCAAGTACCAAAGCTGAAAGCAGTCCTGTGACACCTGCACCGACAACTATAACATCATATTTTTTCATGATGCCAACCCCTTTGAAGGCTCACTGGAATATCTCAGGGGCTATACGTTTTGCTATTTCTTCATATGCTTTTGTCAGATCTCCTTTGTCGAAGCGGAAGATATCCTTGTCCATGGACCTTCCTGTTTCCTTGTCCCAGAAGCGGCATGTATCACAGGATATCTCATCGGCTACCAGGATCTGCCCATCCTTTCTCCCGAACTCCAGTTTGAAGTCTGGCAGGGCTATGCCGCGTTCATCAAGGTATTTGATGAGGATGTCATTGACCTTGAGGGCAAGCTGCCTTATTGTGGCTATTTCTTCGTGTGTGGCTACTCCCAGGGCTACGGCGATGTCTTCGTTGAGCATGGGGTCGCCGTACTCGTCGCTCTTGTAGTCCATGACTATGACAGGTTTCTTGAAAATCGTGCCTTCCTTTATGGGGTATCTGCGCGTGATGGAGCCTGCAGCGATGTTGCGGGGTATGACCTCTATTTTGATGATGTCCACAGCTTCCACAAGCATCTCAGTGTCTGAAAGCATCTTTATATAGTGGGTCTTGATACCCTTGCTTTCCAGCAGCTCGAAGAGCTTTTTTGATATCTGGGCATTGTAATATCCTTTCTTTGAGGCTTCGCTCTTTTTCTTTCCGTCAAAAGCGGTAAGGCTGTCCCTGAACTCGGATATGTACTTTGAAGGGTCTTCGGTCCTGTATATGGTCTTTGCTTTTCCTGAGTATAATTGTTCGCCTTTCATCATCTCCCTCTATGGCAATGTTCTTTTATTATATTTTCCCATGTAAGTACTATTTATCTTAATAAATCTATCATCAAGACATACAAAATGTTATTAGCCTTTACTTTCATTAGTAGGTCTATATATCTTATTTATGGGTGATCCTATGGAACAGGAATTAATGAGAATTGGTGTTTCGCTGCCTGAGAACCTTCTTACGAAATTCGATGGTATCATTGAGCAGAGAGGGTATTCATCACGTTCGGAGGGTATACGGGATGCCATCAGAAGCTACATCACGCATTACGAATGGATGAGCGATGTGAAAGGCAGGCGTGTTGCTACCATCACTCTGATCTATGACCATACCAAACGCGGACTGACCAGCTCCCTTACGGAGATACAGCATGACCATTCTTCTCTGATCAAGACCTCTATACACATCCACCTGGACCATGACAACTGCCTGGAGGTCGTTATCCTGGACGGAGAGGGTCAGGAGGTAAAGACGATAGCTGAGAAGCTGATGGCGCTTAAGGGTGTGAAGTATGTGAAGCTCAACACCGCCCAGCCTACGGAAAGTCACTGATCGAACGTTCTTTCGATAGCTTTGAGCAGGGACATTCCCAGGTCAGTGAGACAATATATCTGATAGTTCTTGTTCCTCGTGGACTCCACGAGCCCTGCTCCTTTGAGCAGCTTCAGATGGTATGACAGTGCAGAGTGCTTATAGTCCGTTATTTCCACGAGCACGCATACGCAGAGCTCCTGCACTTCCAGGGCTTTGAGTATGTGTATCCTTACGGGGTCTGAGAGCACCTTGAACAGTTCCACGAGCCCAGTCACATTTTCCTGCATGGCATCATGGACCTTCTGCATGGTCATATCAGGCAAAATATAAGGTTCAGGCTCCAGCAGTCTTTCTTTTCCGCTCATTAACACTGGATGATGTCCTGATATGTTAATAATCTTTTTACCCTATTATCGGTGTAAGGATATTGATAGTTCTGTCTGCTGTGGAACGATTTAGAAACATTCAAATATGTTCGGGCGATTGTTTAAACCAAGGAGTCGGGTGTGAAGCCACCACCAACACCCTGCTGCGAAGACATCACAGAATTGTGCATAACCAACCAACCAACAAACGATGTCCTGGATACTACAGGGATCCAAGTGCTTCACATACTCCTTAAAAACAGAAACACGTTCTTTTTTCTCGAAGATCGCATGTTTTTATGGTGTCATTGTAACATGTCAATAAAAAAAACTTCTGCAACATGCCAAGTTTTAAAAAAAACATCTGCTGCTCTGCACCATTACAGGAAACCATCATAAAAAAAGTACACCGGGAGCGGGATGCATCCCGGGTTTTTTCGATCATTCAGCTGAAAGCTGCATGTTCAAATATCTGTCATTTATACTGGACCAAAGTCCGGGTCAGGGATCCACTGCCCAACATTCACGTGTACACCATAGAAGTTATTCAAGGGGACCGTAATAGTGCATGCGGATTCAGCAGGATCACAGGTCTTCTTCCAAGCAAAGCGACCAGGCTCTGGCTTATCACTTGGGGCTGCCGCATAGTCCTGCACCTTCAGGTTTTCGGTAACGTCCTCAAACTCCCATGGAGTATCCAGTTTTACAGTGATGTCGATAAATCCACCAGTGGCCTCAGAGAAAGCTACTGTGCCAACTGGAGTGGTCTGCCCAGCGAACAGATTAGTGATTTTCGGTGTATATGCAACGTAGGTTGCCCAGTTGCCCTGGTCAACATACCTAATGAGTCCACTGGTCAGTTCATTCGCCGCCCAGGCGGTTTCACCATCAAAGACGAAGCACTGGACGTTGACCAAGAGTGTGGCAGAGGCAGATTGTTTCGTCTCAACTATAGTGGCGGTGTTGTCGTAACGGAAATCACCACATTCTTCTGCGCCGTAGTATGCCCAGGCAAAGTCCTTGTAGTAGGTGAACTGAGCGTTATTCGGGGCAGTAACTGTGCCTAGATTCACTGTACCAAACAGGTCACTTATGTCTTGTATATTGACTACGTCGTTAACCTTAGTTACCTCGGCATCTTCCCAGTTTATAGTGGCAATTGCGGTTTCAGTCACTGGATTCTCTTCATCTACATAATATGTGACATATACCACATTAGATCCCTCGACATAAACTTTCTTGCTGTACGTGCAAATCAACTGCCCTGAGGCTGGCACTTCGACGGCCTTAGTACAATCAACATCAGTCACTGTTCCATAAACATCAATCACTTTTCCAGCAACAACATCAATCGGTGTTTCAGCTAGCGTATCCTCAATCTTGGTAACGACGATAGGAACATTTGCACTGTTTGTGATGGTGATCTCTCCTGAAACTGCCCAGTCGCTGTCCTCGTAACCTTTGTAGGTCACATCCACGGTCCAGGTTGCTTTTTCATCGCCGCTGCCGTCGGTGTAGAGCCAGATCTTGGGAGACCCATCTTCCTTATATCCATCTTCTGTGGTAACTTTCTTTTCTATATCCCAGAAGTGTTCACGGGTGTATGAGGTCTCAGCGGTCTTGGAAATGTCAATTAATTCTTGGATGCTACCACCAGGGCAGTAGTCGGAAATAACAAGCTTGCTGTTTTTGCCCGGAGCGCCATTGAGATTTATCGTAGCTTTGAGGTTTTCTAGGTCATAGTATGGTGTATAAAAATGCCATACATTGGCGTTCAGCGGCTCTCCTGGAGAATAGGTGCCGAGTGGTTTGCCGTCCTTGTCAGTAAGAACCAAATTTGCGTCGGTAGATAGGCCTTTGGTGTTGAATACCCAGTGAATCCAGCCATCCAGATACATATCGTAGCGGGGATCATCCGCATCGGGCATTGTACAATCCTGGGAATATAGTCCGTTTATACCATTCCAGTCATATGTGTACATGCTATTTGCGCCCGCCGCCGGGAGCAGGGCAAACACTAAAGCCATTGCTATCAATGTTACAATCAATTTTTTCATATCTTATACCTCCCACTTTCTCGTAAGTTTATATAGTACGCGTGGTAACACTCATACTATAACTTAAATCTTCTTCTTTTTCCGAATCTTCATTGGAATTAACTTAGATTTCCCACTCTCTCAAAAAACATGAATTTCTCTTTCTGACCTTAGCAATAAGCAAAGATCATACTCTACTTTACCTCGCTTATAAATATGAGCACATTCTTATTTAAGAACAATTATTAACTAATAATACATATGACCGAATCGCAATATATTGATAAAAAAATAATTTCTACATTCAGGGAGAATAATTTAAAAGTCACTCCACAGAGGATAGCCATCGCCAAATATGTGCTCAATAACAGCGAGCATCCTACAGCTAAGAGGATCTATCAGGAGATCAGGATGGCACATCCGACGGTCAGCGTGGCAACGATCTATGCCACTCTCAAGGTCCTGAAGGAAATTGGTTTTATCCAGGAGCTGAATCTGCCCGACGGCCAGTCGAGATTTGATCCGAATCTGGAGCCCCATGCACATCTGATCTGTGAGAAATGCGGCGATATCACTGATTGGGAGGACCCTCTCCTGTCTGAATTGGTTAGCAATATTTCCAATGATGCACATTTTATCGTGAGCGCATCGGGTCTGAACCTTAATGGCGTTTGCAGGAAATGCCAGGAAGATGAGAACACTTAAAAGCAGGACCAAAGGCAGCCTTTATCCTCTGGCATAAAAAAAGATCATCGTATCCCGACAAAGCAGGATACGATCTGAAGTATGTCTTGCGTTCAGAAAGTGACACTTTTTGTAGAATAGACATTCTGCGTTGGGTCGTATGTGTATCCATCACATGTGATGCCCGTGA
>NZ_MVQX01000028.1 GCF_002067275.1 Methanomethylovorans sp. PtaU1.Bin093
AAATACAGGTGATGAGGAGTTACTGATGTCCACTATCACAAGACTGTTGTTAAAGTCGGCTATATATGCATAATTGCCTGAGACCGCAACACCAGAAGCGTAACCCTCGGTATCATACCATCCTGCAAGCGCCGGCGCTGACGGATCAGTTACATTCACGATCACAAGACCATTGTAATCATCGGCTATATACGCATAATTGCCTGAAATGGTAACACCATAGGAGTAGCCCTCTGTATAAAAATTCCCAACAAATTCGGGAGACGAGGAGTTGCTGATATCCACTATCACAAGACTGTTGTTATAATCGGCTATATACGCATAATTGCCTGAAATAGCAACATCCAGTGAAAAACCATCCGTATCAAAAATGCTTTCAAGAGCTGGTGCCACAGAAGCATTGACATTCACGATCACAAGGCCACTGTAACCATCAGCTACATAGGCATAATTCTCTGAGGCGGCAACACCAAATGAATTACCTGCAGTATCATAACTTCCGGCAAGTGTTGGTGCTGAGGGATCCGTGGCATCCAGGATCACAAGGCCATTTTCTTGGTCGGCTACATAGGCATAATTGTCTGAAACAGCAACACCAAACGAATTACCTGCAGTATCATAGCTACCTGCAAGTCTTGGTACTGACGGGTCAGTGACATCTACGATCACAAGACCATCTGCACCATTGGTCACGTAGGCATAATTGTCTGAAAAAGCAACACCCAACGCAGAACTTATATAATAACTGCCTGCAAGGGTTGGTGCGACCGGATCACTGACATCCAGTATCATAAGGCCACTGTGACCGTCAGCCAAATAAGCATAATTGCCTGACACAGCAACGTTATTTGCTGCAACTGTTTCATAACTTCCCACAAGAGTTGGGGCGGATGGATCAGTGATGTCGATAATAAGAAGTCCCTTATTATCATTGGCTACATAGGCATAATTACCCGAAACAACAACATCCGATGCATTGGCATCAGTATCATAGCCACCTGCAAGTGTTGGTGCAGACGGATCAGTTACATTCACGATCACAAGACCACTATAGCTATCCCCCATGTCGGTCTCAGCGACGTAGGCATAATTTCCGGAAACTGCAACACCAAATAAGTACCCCTCAGTATAATAACTTCCAACAAATTCAGGTGATGAGGGATTACTTATATCCACGATCACAAGGCTATTATCATAGTCGGCTATATATGCATAATTGCCTGCAACAGCGACATCCAGTGAAAAACCGTCTGTATCATAATTACCTTCAAGTACTGCTGCAGAGCAAACCCCTGCAGTGATCATTATCAAAAACAGAACAACGAAATAATTTATATATTTGTTTGCCATACTCTGGTTCGATCTGATATTCATATGTACCACGCACTCTAAATTTTACTGCATATCCTAATTGAGTTTTGAAGTTCAGAAACCAAAGGAGAGTATAAAAAATTCCTTTGCAAAGCTAAGTGATTGTTGTTTCAACCCTCCCGAATTTGTTTCCCCTTTAATTAACTAAATACTTTTTTGTCCCATCTATATATAGTTTCCCACAAACAAGTATAGGGCACGCATTAAGCAAAAATTTAGTGATCTAAACAATATCATTGGGAAAAATGGTGAGGCTGTTGCAGGCTGCATATAGCAGATCTGATCCAGGATCTCAAAAGACCCTATAATTGAACATTTGATCATTTACACTGCCAGCATCCTTTTAATTGCCTTCCTTGCCCTGTTAGCTATCTCCTCAGGCACTGTTCTCCTGGGCTTAAGCAATTCCAGTGACTCACAGACCCTGGCAAGGTCCGTCCTTTTCATGTTGGTGCATACTGCCTGGGAAGATAATGGATAACATTTCTTGTCAGGACACTTTCTTTCCAGTTGGTGCAGGATGCCTATCTCAGTGCCTATGATGAACTCCTTATCCGGTGCTGAACAGACGTGTTTGATCATGCCAGATGTGGAAAATATGTGATCAGCAAGGTCAATGACCTCAGCCCTGCATTCGGGATGGACGAGCAGCTTTGCATCAGGATGAGCGCTGTGTACCTTCATTACGTCATCCGTTGTTATCCTGTCATGTACAAAACAGAATCCCTGCCAGGGCAGGATCTCTTTGGAAGAAAAACGGGCAACGTAATTGGCAAGGTTTTTATCAGGCAGGAAAATGACCTGTTCCTGTTCAAGTGATCCCACTATTTTAATGGCGTTCGAGGACGTACAACATATATCGCTCTCTGCTTTCACTTCTGCAGTAGTGTTCACGTAGCTGACCACAGCAGCATCCGGGAACCTTCTTCGAAGCATGCGTACTTCATCCGCTGTGATCATTGAAGCCATAGGACAGCATGCGTCTTCAGCAGGCAGAAGTACGGTCTTTTCAGGATTCAGGATGCAGGCGGTTTCAGCCATGAAATCCACACCGCAAAAAACAACTACATCGCATTCAACGGACCTTGCGGCACGGGCAAGTTCAAGTGAATCGCCTACTATGTCCGCTATGTCCTGTACCTCAGGGACCTGGTAATTGTGTGCCAGGATGGTGGCATTTCTTTTTTCTTTTAATTGCAGGATACGATCTTGTAAGGTTTCTGTCATATTGCTCTCATTCACAACCTTTAAATGTTCACGATTGTGAATACATATGCATTCCACACTTGTAAACTTTACGACAGACTAAAATGACATTAATATACTAAGAGCACCTTAAGTGTGTACCGAGGAGTAATGATGCAGGAACCCCTTAAAAAAATAAAGGAAACAAGACCGCTGATACACCATATCACAAATTGGGTCACTATATATGATTGCGCGAACATTACACGCACCTTTGGCGCTCTTCCTGTAATGGCCCATGCACCAGAGGAATGCGCGGATATGACACGCATCTCGTCTGCTCTTGTGCTTAACATAGGCACCCTGACAAACGAGCTGATCGACGCGATGATACTTTCTGCGAAAGCCGCGAACGAGAAAAAGATACCTGTCGTCCTCGATGCTGTTGGCGTCGGCGCTACGAAGTTCAGAGATTACATGGCTGCGAAGATCATCGATTCGGTTCATGTCGATATCATCAAAGGGAACTATTCCGAGATAGCAAAACTTGCAGGCGAAAAAGCTCAGACAAAAGGTGTCGAGGCAACTTCCATCAATGCTGATCCCAGGCTGATAGCAAGAGAACTTGCAACATCCAAGTCCTGCACAATAGTCATGACGGGAAAAGAGGACATTATCAGCAATGGCAAAAAGACTTTCGTTGTCAAGAACGGACATGAGCTGATGGGGTCCATTGTAGGAACAGGATGCATGGCCGCTTCAGTGATAGGCTCTTTCGCTGCTGTCAATCCAGACCATTGTGATGCCTCAAAAGATGCCCTCTGTTATTTTGGGATAGCAGGAGAACTTGCTGCTGAGGTCTCGCGTGGTCCTGGGAGCTTCAAGGTAAATTTATATGACGAGGCATTCGGTCTTTCTGACGAAAAAGCCGAAAAGATGATGAACTTCGAAGCATACTGAATTATCCGGTGGAGAAACATGGTCACTAAAAAGGAAATGCTAAAGGAGATCGACTTTTATCTTGTGACCGACTCCGGTCTTTCAAAGCAGGGGACCTTGTCCGACGTGCGGGATGCAGTTGCGTCCGGCTGCCGGATAGTGCAGTACAGAGAGAAGAACAAGAGCACCAAGGAAATGGTCGCAGAAGCCTTGCAGATCAAGGCAATATGCGGGGATGAGGCTTTATTCCTGGTGAACGACAGGATAGATGTTGCTCTGGCTGTGGATGCGGATGGTGTGCACATCGGTCAGGATGATATGCCCATAGATATTGCAAGAGCGATCCTTGGCGCTGACAAGGTCATTGGTCTTACGGTCCACAACACTAGTGAGGCCACAGAAGCTGAAAAAAGCGGTGCTGATTATGTAGGGCTCAGCCCTATATTCGACACTGCTACAAAAAGCGATGCGGGTAAGGGTATTGGCACTGCGAGGATAAGGGATGTTAAAAATGCTATCAATATACCCATAGTTGCCATCGGTGGAATTAATAAAGAGAACTGCAAAAGCGTGATAGAGAATGGTGCCGATGCTCTGGTGGCAATATCCGCAGTGTTATGCAGTGACGACGTACGACGTGAGACCCGGGATTTCATTACTATTGTCAGGAAGGCTTTCGGTCGTATCTCCTGATGTGATGCATGCGGTATTCTCCACCGGTTTCGATCCCATGAGCTATATTCACTATTGTGAAAAGTGAAGTATGACAATAATTCAAAAAGGAGTAAGACAGTGCTTAGTGAGCAGGAATTGCAGCGCTACCAGCGCCAGGTAATGATATTCGGTAAAGACGGGCAGGAACGCTTGAAAAGATCCCGGGTGTTCATTGCAGGCGGAGGGGGGTTGGGTTGTCCCGTAGCACTTTATCTTGCAGTTGCCGGTGTTGGATGCATTGACATTGTGGACCGGGATGTCGTGGAGCAGACTAATCTGAACCGTCAGGTGCTGCACTGGGAAAAGGACATAGGTAAACCTAAGGTCCTCTCCATCGAAGAAAAGATCCGGGAAATAAACCCTGATGTCAAGGTCATTGCACGACATGAGACCATAACTGAGCATAATGTTCTCGAACTTGTAAGGGATACAGATATCATAGTGGACGCCTTGGATAATTTCTCTGCGAGATATCTGCTCAATCATGCAGCTCTGCAGAACGGCATTCCTCTTGTACATGGGGCTATCCGGGGCTTTGACGGTCAGGTTATCACTATAGTTCCGGGTAAGACCGCTTGCCTGAAGTGTGTATTCCCATCTGCGCCTCCTGAAGAGATATTCCCTGTGATCGGTGTGACCCCCGGTATTATCGGTACGCTCCAGGCAAACGAAGTGCTCAAGTGCCTTCTGCGAATGGGCGAACCCCTTGAAGGACGATTGCTTGTATGGGATGGTCTGAATGCGAAAATGGACTCCTTTACAGTTAAACGCAGGGATAACTGCGAAGCCTGTGGGGATCCAAAACACTCTTAACTATCTGTCAAATGCATTGAATGTTATCATTAATAACAGTGTTATCAAGCCCCAAGTTAAAGGCCCGAAGTGATCATGAATATTTTACTGAACGTTCCAGTGGAAATAAAGGGGTTTTATATTTATAATGTTACATAAAATGAAACTTTTGTGGTAGAGTTTAACATCAAAGAAGAGAGGGAACAAGTTATATGAATGGATCACGGGTATGCTTTAATATGAATTTTTTTATGAATAGAAATTATTCTAATCGATGATGCAGAAAAAAAATGACCACTTATCCAAAAAAGACTGTAGCAACCTATATATGTAAATATATACTATTAATCATTAAGTAAAGCTGCTTTGCTCCCGAAGCAGCCCATGGCATCAAATACCTGAATGATGTGTTGATCATGACACATGTTGTTGTAAAAAATGTTTTTAGGAAAGAGAGCATTGGATTTACTGGATTACTCACAATTGCTTTAGTGGCTGCTAAGTCAATGGGGTTCCTGGACATCGAATGGTTATGGGTATTTGCACCATTGTGGTGGCCTGCGGCGTTCGTTCTTGGTTTGATGCTGATCGTTGTAGCTCTGATAATAATAGCACTTTTCCTCGCTATTATTGCTGTAAATGCTGTAAAGATCGCGTATCACCTGACATAAATAAAGTGGATCACGTATTGTTTATGTTTTTATAAATGTATGTGATGTTGTGCTGCATTCATTGCAGCACAGAGTGCATTCTATTGAAATCTAAATAGTTACAAATAGGATGATATAGCTAGATGGATGTATAACTCCTCTGAAATTATCGGAGCGGTGATCCCTGTTTTGAACCATCATGTAAGTACTTTAGGCCCTGGTGACGTTTTCCGGGATTGGCTGGTACATGCACTTGGAGACAGAATAAAGAACAAACACTGTAAAGTAGACGTTTTTAAGTACCTGCCCTCGTCACACACTGTATGCAGGTATAAGTTCAAAGGGGAGAGGTACAGTGTTATAGTGAAGTTCTTTGCAGAGCCTACGGGAAAATTGAAAAGATACAATGCTTCCGAGGCAATGGCCAAGGAATACAATAATCTTATGGCAGTCCGGTCCATCATAAACGTTCCCGCACCGATAGCAATGCATAGGGACTTCAACTGTGCCCTTGTGACCGAATATATTTCGGGCAAGTCTCTTGCATGGCATCTGTCACATGAGAATGATCTTTATGACAGGCTTACATCTGTTGCTCACATGCAGCGCAGGCTCCATGAACATACACGACATGACTATTATGACAAGGCGAGAGACTTCGCTAATTTTCATAGTGTGCTGGACCATCTTAAGCTTGATCGCTCCACGAGGGACCATTTCGATCAGCTGCTTGGGAAATGGTGGTACAGTCACCTTCTTGACCAAAGGCAGGGCTGTATGATACACAGGGACGCAACGCCCTCCAATTATGTGTTCCATAAAGATGTTCCATATATCCTCGATCTTGAAAGTTCCTGGTACAATGCACACTATGCAAGGGACCTGGGGATAATGTGCTCCGAACTTAAGAACCATTTCCAGCTTCAGAAAGGTTCAGGCAGGCTTGCGGAACCATATATAGGTCATTTTTTGTGGCATTACAGTAAAAATGAAAGTGACTTTTTAAGAACCACCAAAGTCATTCCTTTCTTTATGAGCCTGGGCTTTTTGAGGTCTGCCAGACTGCACAGGCACTATCCACATCACGAGTATCTGATAAAGGAGGCAGCTGCATGTTTGCGATCTCTCGGATAAAAGGTATTATCTTTGATTGCTACGGGACCCTGATAGATATAGATACAGACGAAGATGACTATTATACGTTCGATACTGTGAGCAAATGGCTGAAATACAAAGGAGTGAAGATCGACCCTGATCTTCTAAAATTCGAATATCATTCAAAGGTCCGGGATAAAATGGAAGTTTCTAAAGAAAAATACCCGGAAGTAAGAGTGGAAGAGATATTTGCAGAGATCTGCGATGAGCACGCTATATGGAAGAGTGACACCACGTATCTGGGCATTGAGACTTCAAAAGTGTTCCGCTCAGCGTCCCTGCGCAGGCTGCGTCCTTTCCAGGAAAGCCTGGAACTACTCAAAAGATACAAAGATCTTCCCCTGTGTTTAGTTTCTAATGGACAGCGTGTGTTTTCCGAAAAGGAGTTGCGTTTTCTGGGGTTATACGAATTTTTCGATCATGTGATCTTTTCTTCTGATGTGAGATACAAAAAACCAGATCAGCGCATCTTCAGGATAGCACTTGAGCGTATGAAGCTCAAGCCTGAAGAAGTGCTTTCAGTTGGTGATACTACAGAAAATGATATAATCGCGCCTCAGGAAATAGGAATGGAGGCCATGCATATCTATGATGCCTGGAGGGACTTGCTCGATTAAGATCAATTGATACCATCTTTCTTCTGTCTTCAGGCAAATATTTCTCATGCACATCGTCCACTTAATTTGAGGTTCGATCTCCATGAACATGATATTTGATCTTTTACTCTATGTGCTCATGTATACAATTTATTTCGCATCTCTTACATTTTGCTTATCTGCGATCTATACTTTTGAGGTAAAATACGTTTTTGATTTAGACGGCTTCCTATGTACTGTGTTTTAATATATAATCTTTTGCTATGCGTGGATCAATGTCATAAAAAATAAAAGGACTATGCTCTGTCGCCTGCAGGCAACTCAAAAGTGAAGTTGCTGCCCTTACCCGGTTCGCTCTCCACCCACACTCTGCCTCCATGAAGTTCGACCAGTTCTTTGACAACTGCAAGCCCAAGACCTGTACCCTCATACTGTTTGGATACAGAATTATCCAGTTGTATGAACGGAGTGAAAAGTTTTTTCTGGTCGTCGGAAGAGATGCCTATGCCATTATCAATAACAGATATGCGTACCATCGACCCTGCCAAACTTGCCTGAATGTTTATCTCCCCTCCATTGGGAGTGAACTTGATAGCATTACCGAGCAAGTTATAAAGTATCTGCTTTACTTTTGCCTCATCGGCCATTAGGATGATATTAGCATCATTGTCTTTCAGTATATTCACAGTTATTTTCTTCTTTGTTGCAAGAGGCTGCATTGTTGCCACCATTTCTGCTATAAGCCCCTCAAGCTTTACCAGTGCCGGAAAAAGTTCCATCTTTCCAGCTTCCACTTTTGAAATATCCAGTATATCGTTGATAAGGTTGAGCAGGTGTTTGCCGCTGTTTGAGATGTGCTGAATATAATGATCATGTTTAGTGCTTAGCTCACCGAAATATCCTTCCAGCATAACGTCGGAAAAACCAATTATAGCATTAAGGGGTGTGCGCAGTTCATGGCTCATGTTGGCAAGGAATTCGCTCTTAGTGTGGCTTGCCGCCTCGGCAATAACCTTTGCATGAAGCAGAGATTCCTCCAGCCGCTTACGTTCACTGATATCTCTTATGATCGACTGTATTGTATATGGACGTACATCCATGATCGAACCACTTACATCTGCGACCATCCTATGGCCATCTGCCTTAATGAGTTCTATCTCCATGCGGAAAGTGCCTTCATGCCGGATCTTTCTCTGGGCCTCTAAAAGCATATCCAACTGATCGGAAGGCAAGATATCAGTGAATGACAGCTTCGTTAGTTCTTCTTTAGTGTATCCCAGCATTTCACAGGCTCTAGAATTAACATCTATATGATTACCTTCCAGATCATATAATATTATGGCATCATTGGACTGTTCAAAAAGAGACCTGTATTTTTTCTCGCTTTTGATGAGTTCCGCCTCTGCATGCTTTCGCCATGTGATGTTTATAATGGTGCCGAAGATCTTAACCGTTCCATCCTGCTGAAGATGTGCTATCGTACTGGAGCTCACCCAGGCTATATGGCCATTATCTGCGACCAGGCGATAGTCCAGATCAAAATAGTTCTCGGGATTATCTAAAGCGAGGTTTAGGGCATCAAGGACTTTTTGAGTATCTTCGGGATGGATACAGGAGGAATACTTATCCCAATCGTTCCCTATGGTTCCCCGAGGTAATCCCAGCATTTTGTCCACAGCTGGAGATATATACGTATTGATGAGCTTTTCATTCTCATCAACATCAGCTTTCCAGATGGTGGTATCTATTGCATTGACAACATGCTCATAATCTTCCTCTTTTCTGACCAGCAGACTTTCGGTATGTTTGCGCTCAAGGACATTGATGATCATCTCACCTATGAGCTTCAATAGATAAAGAGTAGTTTCGTCCCATTCTTTTTTCTGAGTTTGGCAATCCAGTCCTATAAAACCACTGAATTTACCTTTATAGGATATCGGAACCAACAGCACAGATAAAATTCCGAACTCAAGAAGTGTTTCTTTAACAGTGATGTCCTCGTCAGTTAATTGCTGAGTGTCAGGCACATAAATGCTTTCGAATTTATTGAACTTGTTCAACTGTTTTGGTACCGGAAATTTTTGGTTGACGCCTATCTGTGATATAATACCTTCGGCATGCCATTCATGAGTCTTGATGACAAGACCTGTATCATCAGTTGCTAAAAAAATACTAGCTCTCTCTGCACCAGTAAATTTGGCAATTTCCTCCAGGGTTTGATCGACCTTAGTGTCAATATCTTTAAAACTTGTATTTATAAAATTACTGGAAATATGTGAATAGATGTTTTCTTGCCGTTTTTTTTGTTCCAGTTCGCTACGTGTTTGCTTTATTATCGTGGCATCTTCGACCACTGCATGACAACCGATGACCTGTCCTTCTTTGTCTATCCGGGGGATCGTCTTAAAACGCACAAAAGCCTCTTTACCCCATTTAGAATGATAACATGTCTCTATTTCTGTGATCTTACCGGTTGAAATGGCTTCCCGGATGCTGGCCGATATGCCGGAGGCGACCAAGGGCGGAAAGGTTAGCAGATTGATCTGTTTTGTGGATGCAGCTGAAGGAGAACCCATGAACTCAAGAAGAAATCTATTGACTGCAGTGACGTTTCCCCTGGTATCAAATGAAAGGATCCCTAAAGGCAATTCATCAATAAGATCATTGCAATTCTCTTCATCCGGTCCGTCAGATAAGATCCTTACATATTTAAGTGGAAACATAATGTTCTTTGCAAATTCTATGCTCTCCATATACCAAGGTCTGAAGTTCCACTCCAATGGAAATGGCCCTTTTATACAGTTGCCATATCTGAAAATGATCTTTTTGTGTTTCCCGCGTGAATCGGGTATAGTTCATGCTGTTATGGTAATGATCTTATCAACAGCTATTGATGTGTATCGGCCTTGAACTATCTCAAGTCGGACAAAACCGTTCCCGCACTCTTTAACCTTGCCTTTGAAAGTGGCAATCCCACCGCAGTAGATCGTCACTATCCTGCCAAGGAAGTCCCGCACGATAAAATCCTCCATCATGTTCGTTCTCCCGATGTATGATGATGGCCTCACTATTTATTCTATATATATAATTTGATATAAAAGTTTGCATCGATATAAGACTAAGGCATTCGGCCATATTACAAAATAATTAGAGTTGTCTCTCTTATTTAGTCATATGAGTTCTTTGACAAGTGCAAGCCCCAGTCCGGTGCCTTCATATCCTGTGGCAACAGAAGAATCCGGTTATGTGAGGTTTTAACAGTTTGTCCATGTCTTGGAATGAGATGCACATATATGTGTCGATCACTGATCCATCCGTTCAGTGTGCTTCAAATCGCTAGTTATATATGCTTTTCAATCAAAACAGAGCCAACGAACTAACTCAGAGTGATATTTGTGATCAGTGTCAACGAAAAGGGATTAGATATAATCGATGAGATGCTCGACTGGGAAGAAGAACTCAATGTCCAGTCCTTTGAACTTGGGAACGGGGCTACTGTAATTGACTGCGGTGTCAAGATGCAGGGTGGTTACGATGCAGGTATGTACCTGTCCCGTCTGTGTCTTGCTGACCTTGCAGACCTAAGCTATACTAAGTTCGATCTGAACGGACTGCCGGTGCCTGCCATACAGGTAGCTACCGATCATCCGGTCATAGCATGCATGGGTTCACAGTATGCCGGCTGGAGAATATCCGTAGGAAAGTACTTTGGAATGGGTTCAGGACCTGCGAGGGCCCTTGGCCTTAAGCCAAAAGAACTTTATGAGGAGATCGGGTACAAGGATGACTCTGAGTTTGCGGTCCTGGTCATGGAATCATCTGCTCTTCCCACAGAAGAAGTAGTGGAATATATCGCAAAGCACTGCAGCGTTGATACTGAGAATGTGTACATTGCCGTAGCACCTACTGCTTCGATCGCAGGCAGTGTGCAGATATCAGCAAGGATAGTAGAGACCGGTATACACAAACTGGAATCAATAGGATTCGATATCAATACCATTAAGAGTGGTTTCGGAGTAGCTCCCATTGCACCCATCGTAGGTGACGATACAAAATGCATGGGCTCGACCAATGACTGCATTATCTATTGTGGTGAGACCTATTATACAGTTGAGTATGGAGATGCTGAAAAGCTGGCTGAGTATGTTAAGAAGGCACCATCCACAACATCAAGGGACTTTGGTAAACCGTTCTTCACCACCTTCAAAGAAGCAGGCTTCGACTTCTTCAAGGTTGATGCTGGTATGTTCGCTCCTGCAAAGATCACCATAAATGACAAGAAAACAAAGAAGTCATTTACAAGCGGTCGTATCAACCCTGGTATCCTTCTCGATTCATTTGGAATAAAGGAAGTCTGATCCTTTTAAATTCAGGTACATCCCACTGGATTGTACCTTTTTTGGCGAATGATATTTTATTTCATTTATAGTGGTTATGCTTCTTAAATTTTGGACAACTTTCTTACTGGAAACAGGTTTTTAACTCAAAGCTGCAAGGTCTCAAAGGTTTGTTTTCATCTTTGCGTTGAGAATATTTTGTGCACATTCGTAATGAAATGAATCTCTATAGATCGATAGAGGGCACGGAGATAGTTCTTGTTCTGTATTCGGCGTTCTTCGTGTACTCTGTGGTTAGATCGTTATTGAAGATACTGCACATCAGAAAAACCCAAGTCCGGGACCTAAGAGCGGTATCAGACCGAACAGGAAGACGTTCACAGCCCCGTGGGTCAGAGCGATCAATGGTAAGCTGCCTGTTTTCTGGAACATGTATCCCATCACTATGCCTGCAAAACCTGTGAGCAGCAGCTCGTATACACTTCCATAGCCTGAGTGCATCATTCCGAAAAGGGCACCTGTAACTACCAGGCCTTTTGTCATGCCGAAGGATGCCTGCAGCCGGGTCTGCAGCAGTGACCTGAAGATCAGCTCCTCCACAAGACCCACAAAGAAGAACATAACAAAGGATATCTTCAGCAGGTTCAAAGGCGAAGTATCCGGTATCAGGCTGCCAACTCTGATGGTATTGTACTCCCCAAGTCCGATCAGATATCCCACGACCAGGGCAAGAGGGATGTACGGGTACAGTTTCTCTGGTGTGAATCCCAGCTCTTTCAGGGTAAGGCGCTGGCGGCGTGCTATAACGAATACCGGGATCAACAGAGGCGCATAGATATAGATGTACAGGTACAGTGTCATGGGCGTGAAAACGGGCATGGAGATATTGACAAGCCGCAGTATCGGTAACATCGCCAGGGCCTCAAAGGAGAAGCTCACATTGGATTCCCGCATCCACATCGATGAAACGGCCATGCCCAGGGGGATCATCACATGCAGGAATATGCCTGCCTGATGTTTGCCCATGTACAGCAGTATCTCTGCAATTACAATGGCAACAATAGGGACAGACACTATTTCCCAGTCCTTCATACGATGATGGAACACTGAGAAATTGCCCGCAGACTCGATGTTTGTATCTTCCATGATCAACATTCCCGGATCACCGGGCTCTTCGTGGTCATTTCCCGGCGGGTGCCCAGGATGCTATCTATCTTCAAAACAAGGCCTCTTCAATGCTTATCATAGTTCGTGCCACCCATAAGGATCACTGGTTTTGATAGCTCCTGTTGTATCCACCAGTTCAGGAGCATTTGATATTTTTATCAGGTTTTCATAACATAATGGACATATTTAAGGGTTTTGAAATGACCCTGTGGGAAAAGATGTGGTTTTGAATGGCACGCAGCATCCTGGCAACAAGTTGTGCAGTGCAGGCTTTGCGTATTCTCTGTGTGCTCCGTGTACTCTGTGGTTGAATTGTTTTGCATTTCCGAGGGTCTTGCATATTGCATAAGGAACGGATCAACACACAGTCGCATGCGGGGCTGTCCACGAAAAATGCGCCAACATGAAGCATTGCATTTAAAGAGCTTTTTTGAATGGATCAGTAGTTGATTTTTAAGAGTAGATATTTATGGTATACTTACATATACTTTGGTATATGCACGCGACTACGATAAAAGTAGATCCAAAGCTAAAAAGCAGCCTTGATAATTTGAAACTTCATCCCAGGGAATCATATAATGACGTCATCGCACGCCTGCTGAACATGGCATATGATGAGGAGCCTTTAAGTGATTCAACTCTTGAGAGGATCGAAGAAGCTCTTAAAGACCTGAAGAATGGAAAATACTACACCCAGGAAGAAATAGAAGCTGAACTGGGGCTTACTTGATGTACTCCATCCTATATTCTCCCGGAGCAAGAAGAGACCTGCAGAAACTTCCGATCGATGTAGCGAAAAGAATAGTCACTGCTATCAGGGAGATACAGGACGACCCAAAAGCTCATGCAAAGAAACTCAAAGGCTCTCCAAAGTCACCTTTGTATTCACTGCGGATAGGGGAATACCGTGTGATCATGAGCATTGACGGCGACAAACTAATAATCTTTGTTATTGAGGTCGGTCACAGAAGTGTGATCTACCGGAAAAGCTGAGGTCGATTCTGAGTTCAATCATAATTAAAAAAACCTATTCAATAATTAATAATTTTTTAACTATTTTAATGTCTTCTATCAAGTTCATTGGATCACCAGACAGATAAGAAAAACCAATAGACACCTGTCTGGATCATTGTCAGCGGTACCCCTATCCTGAAGAACTCCATGAAAGTAAGCCTGATATTGCCTTTTTTCTCAGCATTGTGAATAATGATCACATTACTTGCTGCACCCAGGACAGAGAGATTGCCTGCAATGGTGCTGCCTGCCGCAAGTGCCAATAATCCACCGGTGTCCACCGAAGCATGGGACAGTATGGGTAAGTACAGGGCTACAAGGGGCACATTTGAGATGAACTGGCTCAGGATGACACTTACACTCAACACCATGGGGATCGAGATAACACTTTGTTGCGTATCCGTCAGAAAACCCTGGAAAAATCCTGAGTCCCACACACTTTCCATGAGTATGAACATAGCCGCAAAAAAAACCAAGGTGTGCCAGTCCATTCTTTTGACCAGTTCATATCTGCGGCCATTGAGAACAAGCACCGGGATAGCAGCTATCAGGGCAATGTACGTCAGCCTGAAGTCAAAGGGAATGGTCAGCAGCTGCACGAGGATCTTTGCACACACCAGCAATACGAACAAGACAAGTGAGAGCCGGGACAAGCTGGCAAGCTTAGGATCGCTTATCTGAGGCTCTGAATGGTTCAGTACGGCTGTAGAAAAATGTTCCCTGAAAAAGAACTTGAGCACAAGGTATGCAGCTATCAGGTTTACTATGGTCGGCAGCAGCAGGTATCGTGCAAAGACCACAAATGGGCCTTCTATTTTCCCGTTCAATGCTATCAGGAGATTCTGAGGATTACCTATCGGGCTTGCAACACTACCGGTAGTTACTGCAAAAGCCAGTGCCAGCAGGAGCACCTTTGGATCGATCTGATGTTGCCTTGCAAGCAAGAGCACTACGGGAGTACCGATTATTGCCAGAGTATCGTTCATGAGGAAAGCTGATGCGAACCCCATCCCAAAAAGCACGTACAGGATGATGGCATCCATGTTCTTTGCAGCCTTAAAGAAATTATAGGAAACCAGGGAGAGATAACCACTGGTCTCCAGGGCCTGCCCGATGGCGAACACCCCAAAGAGGAATAACATAACATCCAGATTGATAGCTGCTATGGCCTCCGGAACGGAGATCTGACCGGTGAGCAATACAGCAAGGGCCCCAAGACCCATTATCTGCCACAGATCAAGCCTGATATTGCCTATCTGTCGGGTGATCGTTAAAAGAAAAACAAGACTAAGGACGACAACAGGAATTATCATTGCATCAATAGAATATGCTATAATAAATATAATTATTGGTAGTTACAATGTAACCTGTCAGGAAGAACATAGTTGTCCAGCGGTCCTTACGATGCATCTGCTTTTTGTATCACTATGATCCCCAGATAACCATCCACTGTAATCATATCACCAGTATTGATGATACCGGTGGCGTCTGGTATGCCGGTGACACATGGTATGCCGTACTCCCTGGCTATGATCGCCCCGTGGATGAGCATGCCTCCTCTGCGTTCCACTATACCCGATGCAAGAGGCACCACGAATGTCATGGATGGCTCTATGGCATCGCATATCAGGACCTCTCCTTTCTGCATTTTGAAAAGGTCTCCCCGGGAACGTATGACCCTGGCCATGCCTGATACGATTCCTTTACTGGCAGGCTGGCCCTGGACCTGCCTTACATGCACCCTGGACCGGACCTCCCCGGCAGGAATTTCAGAGCTCCTTTTCTTCGGAACATGAGCCTCATCAATAAGTGTAGCCATGATCTCTTCTGGTCCGATCTCCCAGTCTATTCCCTTTGACCTCAGGCGCACAAGACCCTCTTGCAATGCGTGTTTAAGTTGTCCTTCTATACGGTCCAGGTAAATATTATCGTCATCACGCATACGGTAACTTGTCCTTGCAAGTTCAAGCAGTTCTGCGGCTTTCGTTTTTTCCTCTCCTTCGAACCTATCCAGAAAATCACTCTCCAGGAGACCCACATCTGTCTTTCCTGATCTCCCGGGGACTGCAGCAATATCCCCAATGTGGCCTAAAAGCTCTTTCAACCCTGCGACATCTGCTTCATCATCTCCGGTACCCCATCTGGTAAGATATGAACTGAATCGTTCACCGAACTCATTGGCCACATCTTCCGGAAGTCCGGATGAGGGGCTTTGCATCAGATCTGCCAGTTCTGCAAGTTCCCTGTTGCGCCTGAGGCTCATGAGTTCCTCTCCTTTTAACAGTTCCATGAACTCGTAAGGATCTTCCGGTTTGATGACATCATTATACACCTGACCGAATAGTCGCATGCCATGCGCAAAAGGAATGAAATGCTCCCAATAGACACCTTTCCACTTGTTAAAAATACCCTGCCTGTTCTCTATCTCAGCTGCAAGCTCCCCATCTTTCAATGCTGCCAGATCGGACCCTTCCAGTTCCTCGGCAGTTCTGACCATTGCAGGCACCAGTTCCTGTTCTATCTGTTTTTTGAGTTGCTGAAGATTGGAGAGAGAACGTGTTAGGGACAGATACCATTGCCTGTTGCTGTCCTTATCAACGAAGGTTGTGACAGGCCTTGCCTGTAGCAGGAACAAAGTATCAGCCCTTATTGTCCATTCTATGTCCTGTGCACAGCCGAACATCTGTTCTATCTGAAGTCCCAGGGCACACACGTCATGGACCTCAGCATCTGTCAAGGGAGGCGAAGATCTCTTGATCTTTGGCAAAGGAGCGAGATGTGTGCCTTTATTATCTGATTGCACTGCTATATCCCTTGCAGGTGGTGCTCTGTGCTCTTTCATAGTGCCTGAGGTTCTCTCGATGGTCCACCGGTCCGGCTCCACCTCGCCGTCCACAAGTCCCTTATTGAGCCCGTGTACTGCCTCGATGATCATTTCTCCGGGGTCTTGCGGGCTTGCAGTGAACATTATCCCTGACCTTTCTCCGTTAACCAGTTCCTGCACGATCACGGCCATGGAACTTTGTTCGATATCAAGGTCCAGCTCTTGCCTGTACATGAGGGCTGCATCGGACCACAGAGAAGCCCAGACCAGTTTCACGTGCTCCAGCAAGGAGTTTGCTCCACGTATGTTCACGTAGGATGCGTGCAGGCCTGCAAAAGATGTATTTGCCGAATCTTCTCCTTTCGCCGATGACCTGACAACAAGAGCCGAGGTTCCAAAGGTTTCCTTTGTTCCTGAGATGAGCAGCTGGCCGAGTTCCGGAGGCATGGTCGCCCTGCTGAACATGTTCCTTATACGCAGGGCTGTATCCCATATCTCTTCCCAGCGCATCTCATCAAAGCTCTTGCGCGTAAATTCCAGGGCTATTCTGCCTCTTAGACCGTTACTGTCAACGAACCGTTCGTAAGCTGCTGTGGTCAGCACCAGGAAATCCGGGACCCTGAGGCCCGAAGAGTACATTTTCCATAAAGCAGATGCCTTTCCGCCGATAAGGGCCTTATGGTCTTCATCGATCTCTTTCCGGAGCAACAGCAACGGATACATCACATATCAAGCTCCACCACGTTCTGAAAATCTCTTACTATGATGTACTTTTCCACATCCATGCACATGAGTGCCGATGAAAGTGAACTGAAGAACTCCTGCAGATATGGATGCTTATGCAGGTATATATCCCCCAGATGAGGGTAGTTCTCACGGTCGACCTCCCTTACCCTGCCTGTGGCGTTGATGGCCACTGCATCTCTGAAATCAATAAAACTGTTCGACCTGTTGTCAATGAGCAGGGAAGCCCTGTTATCGGAGATCAGATAAAGATATTTACGTGTGGACCGTGTGGTCACAAAGAGCAGCTTTTTCAGGTCTTCGGTGGCTGCAAAGGCTACAAGGTTCGTATAAGGATATTCCGGAGCTTTTGTGGCAAGTACAGCAAGAAGTTCTGCCGCCATAATGGAACCGACCAGGTCCTCTATCTCTTTTTCATGCTCATGCATGCATCTTTTCCTCCACTATTATTGTATTTGTGATACATTGCATATTTTAATATTGGAACACTGGATTATAATAGAAAGGAGGGATCGTATGAAACTCAAAGATACGCTGACCCGGGAGAACGTGGGCGGATATGATCTGCTGTTAAGGGCATTGCTGGGCTCGATAGCAATTGTGATACTTGCCATGGACCTGGTGGAACCCGGACCATGGAAATGGGTTACAGCTCTCATTGCGTTCACAGGCCTGTTCACCGGTATGACAAGACACTGCACACCTTATGTGCTTATGGGGTTCAGCACAGCTGAAAAGAAGAACTAGGCAGGGTGTTCATCATCGATCTTACTGTGTCCTCTTTTTAAAAGGTTCCATCTTAAAGGATATCACGAAAACACCAAATATCATTGCGCCTGCTATGAGGAAGGTACCTGAGTCAAGGAAAGAGAACATAAAGCCTCCTGCTATAAGCCCAATGATGCTGGCCAGACCTATGAAACTGGTAGATACGCCCTGTATAGCTCCTTGATATTCTTTTTTAGCTGTTTTGGAAAGTATGGACATCAGTGAAGGCCACATAAATCCGTTCCCCACTGCAAAGAAAACCAATGCACAGTATGTGATAAGATCAGTACCGAAAAAAAGCAGCAAGAAATTGATGCATAGAACGAAGCTGCCAAAAGTGAACAGTGAAGCATCGGAATATCTTTTTGTGGCCCAAGAGAGCACAGGACCTTCAACGACAACAAGCAGCAGGCTGAGCGCAGAAAAATACAGGCCAAGGGTAGCTGCATTCCATGCGAGGTTGTTTGCGGCATGTACCGGAAAGGCCGTATAGAAAATATTGTAACCGAGGAATATGAGGAAATATATAAGCAAAAGGCTGAAAATGCCTGGCATCCTTATCACTTCCAGAAAGCCAGGCTTATCTGAGACATTTGAAGTTCCGGCCTGCATCTCTGTGTGCTGCGCTTCATCATCCCGGACCTGAGCGTCATGCAGGCCATGTGTCCTGGGTTCGGGCACAAGGAAGGCTATCATCAATATTCCTGCGAACGATATCAGGACCGCAGCGATCACTGGCAGGATCTCACCGTACACTGTAACGCTCAGTATGCCTGCAAGCGCCGGTCCGAATATGAAGCCCAGGTTCGTTGAAACCGAAAGCTTACCATATACACTGCTCCTGTCCTTATCCTCAGTGATGTCAGCAAGATAGGCATTGGCAACGGATACATTCCCGCCCGTCAGGCCGTCAAAGGCCCTGGCTATAAAAATAAGCAGCAGGGGCAGGGTGAGGACAAAACTTCCCAATATGCCAGACCTCACATCGACGATCCCGGTAATGGGAATGAGCATAGCTGCCAGAAAAATGACCCAGGAAATAAAGGTGCCTACCTGGCTCAGTAACAGGACCTTTTTCCGGCCATATATATCTGACCATCTTCCAAGCAACGGTCCTCCCAGCAGCTGAAAGACAGGGTACATTGACGCTGCAAGGCCATAGATGATAGCATTGCCTCCGAACCGTTCCACAAGGAATATCAGAAACGGAAGAACAAGGCTCAGGCCCAGGGTGCCTATGAAGTTCACAGCAAGCATGGGATAGATCGAGATCCTTGATTCCGGCATCGGTGCATATATGGGACGTGGTGATATTAGAAATTTTGCAGATGGTGCATAAGAAACCCATTTATGGTATACCTCATCATTCATAGGCATGGAAGAACTGTATTTCAGAGACTGTTATCTCAGGGAGTTCGATGCGGTAGTTGAAAATGTGATCGATGAACGATATGTGATGCTGGACAGGACAGCTTTCTACCCTGAAGCTGGCGGCCAGCCCCATGATACGGGTTTTCTGTATTGCGCCGGCAAAGCATACCCTGTTACTGGCGTGAGGAGATCTGATGGAAGGGTATACCATGAGGTCGGAGCAGGCGGACTAAAAGAGGGAGATGCTGTCCAAGGGGTTATCGACTGGGACAGGAGATACCTGCTGATGCGTTACCACACAGCATGTCATATCCTGAGCGCCATCATACATAGCGAGACCGGTGCCAAGATCAGCGGTAACCAGTTATCAGAGGACAAGACACGTGTGGATTTCTCCCTGGAGGAGTTCGACAGGGAACAACTCAAGGCCTATGAGGCAAAGGTCAACGATGTGATAGACAGGAATATTCCTGTCACCATTGAAACAATGGACCGTGAAGAAGCCTTCAGGATACCTTCGGTAGTAAAACTTAAAGATGCTTTTCCTCCGGAAGTCCTTTGCATAAGAGTGATCACCATCCCTGGCATAGACAGGCAGGCCTGCGGGGGCACACATGTTGCCACTACCGGAGAAATACCTCATATAGAGGTGTTCAAGGCCGAGAACAAAGGTAAGAACAACAGACGTGTCTACTTCCGTTTCAGAGAATAGTGCTGTTACGGGCGCAAGCGTGCAGATATGGACCAGATGCGAACCTTCTGGAAGGAAGATATATGTATGTACAATATCTTTTCTGCTGTATTGCTGCAATAACAACTGCTAAATATACTTGCATGGTAGTTAGAGTTGGACTTAACATACTGCAAACAGGTGGAAATTGGCTTAAATCGCCATGACCATATCGCCCATTTACAGGAGACATACAGATGAAGATATTAGTCAGTGATCCATTATCCGAGGAAGGCTTGGCAATGCTCCAGAAACATTTTGATGTAGATGTTATCACGGGCTTGTCCGAAAGCGAGCTGTCAGCTAAGATAGTCAATTATGATGCCCTTGTCATCCGCAGCGGAACACAGGTGACGAGAAAAGTTATCGAGGCTACCAGGAATCTTAAGATCATAGGCCGGGCAGGAGTGGGTGTTGACAACGTAGATGTGGAAGCAGCTACTGAAAAAGGTATAATAGTTACCAATGCGCCCGAAGGAAATATGCTTTCTGCTGCAGAGCACACTATTGCCATGATGATGTCCATGGCAAGGAACATACCGCAGGCAAACGCTTCAATGAAGGCCGGAAAATGGGAACGTAAGAACTTCATGGGTGTGGAGGTCAACGGCAAGGTGCTTGGGGTTATCGGTCTGGGACGCATTGGCGCAGAAGTTGCTAAAAGGGCGCAGGGCCTCAATATGACCATAATGGGATACGATCCCTACATTTCAAAAGAGAAAGCACAGGAGCTTGGAATAAAACTGGCCACAGTAAAGGAAATAGCAGAAAATGCCGATTTCATCACAGTGCATACCCCACTTACGAAAGAGACCCGGAACATCCTCGATACTGAAGAGTTCAACGTCATGAAGAGGACTGCGAGGGTCATCAATTGTGCCCGTGGCGGGATCATCAATGAAGAGGCCCTTGCTGAGGCGCTCAAGAGCGGAAGGATCACGGGAGCGGCACTTGATGTGTTCGTCAATGAACCTCCCAAGGGCAGTCCTCTGCTGGAGTGTGACAATCTTATCATGACCCCGCACCTGGGAGCATCCACCGAGGAAGCACAGGTAAATGTGGCTATCACTATCGCGGAAGAAGTAATTTCAGTACTGAATGGCGGGACTGCAAAGAACGCTATCAACATACCTTCTGTTAAACCGGAGGTCATGAGGGTTCTTGCACCTTATATCGATCTTGCCGAGACCATGGCGGATGTCTGCGCCCAGCTGCTTGGCACCAGCTATGAGAAAGTGGAGATCTCATATAACGGGGAGATAGCTGAGAAGGACACCAGGCCAGTTACAGTTGCCGCTTTGAAAGGTATGCTGCAGAATGCCCTGGGTTCCAGCGTGAACTATGTGAATGCCCCTGCACTTGCAAGGTCAAGGAAGATCGAAGTGGTAGAGAGCAGATCCGAAACTTCCGGAGAAAGGGCATCTGAGATCCAGATCAAACTAAGCAATAATGGAGGATCAGTATCTGTTGCGGGAACCATGATAGGGGACGAAGCCAGGATCATTGGAATTGACGGAGAGCGTGTGGATATAGTCCCATCCGGTTATATGATCGTTGCAAAGCACATCAACAGGCCCAACGTGATAGGACCATGCTGCATGGTGCTTGGAAAGAACAATATCAACATATCCGGCATGCAGGTCGGCAGAGCGGCGATCGGGGGAGTCACTATCATGACCCTTAACGTAGATTCCGAAGTCTCTCCTGCCATTCTGGAAGAAATGCGTAGCGTGGATGGGATTATTACGGCAAAGCTTGTTAAGCTCTGAAAGCCATACACATCTCAAGGATATAAATTTGGTAATATGGCCTATTCCAGGTCCGGACCATGAGAAAGCGCATATATCATAAGTTCCCGCATAGGGAGATCGAGTTCGAACAGAAGTACCGGTATCACTCGGATCTCCCCTATCTTGTAAAAGTGATGGCGAACATGGATGGGAAATTCGGGATGTTCGTCACCGAATCTGTAGTGCAGAGAGGGCACCGGATCCAGGCGAAAAGGGAGATCAGTGTGGAGATCGTGCGTAATGGAGTGGACTTTGAGCCTCTTAACTACAAGAATGTGGATCAGATGATCGACACGATCGAAAAGGAGGGTATGATAGATTTCAAGGTGGTCCTTAGTTACAGTTACCTGGATGGGAAATATAATCGTGTGCCTTTCAGAGGAGATACTTATCTTGTGCGTGCCCTGCTTGAGAACGAGGTGCTAGTACTGCAGATACACAGGATAGAAGGGCCCGGCAGGACCGAAGCCGGAAGGGTTGCAGACACCATCATAGAAGAGATCAGGCGCGGATCCTGATGGATGACTTCCTGTACGTTGTGGCAGCACCCTTCAAACAGCATGCTGCGAAATTCATTTCTATAAGGGATTTTGAGTTTGCCCTTTCTTTTGGCCTGAAATGGATGTCACCTGAAAATGCCTCAAAGGTGAGGGATAAGGCTCTTAGCCTGCGCTTATTAGAGATAAATGATAATAAGCTGGTTCCGACATTCGATATAGGAAAAGTGGAAATACCGCGTGGTTTTCGCCCGTCTGAAAGGATATTTCATGAAAGGCCTCTCATAGAGCAGATCATGGGAATGATAGCTGCCTGTTCCGGAATGGAGAACAGGAATGTGGCTGCTCTGATCAGCAGAAAACAGGAAAGCCTGGGAGATATGGTCGATATAGAGGTTGCCGCACTTGTAGTAGCTAAGGAGATAGGGTGTGATATAAGCAATATCTACCCTAAAGTGCTGGCGGAGATGTTCCCAAACATGGAGTGAGCCACACAATCTTTATGTACTAGTAATAGTATTCAAGAGTCAGATGTCCTTATGGACATGGAATACCCTGAAGAACACTCATGGATGTTCGAACGCGGTTTAGCGCGTGAGTAAGGTCCGGATGATCTTGCGGAGGGACATTATGGGAAATAAGACACAAAGAAAAATTACAAGAAAGACCAATCCCAGAATACCTGAACTTATCTCCACTCTTAAGGAAGAGTCGCGGAATAATGATGTTCTGATCTGGAGAGATATTGCAAAGAGACTTGAGAAACCCAGCCGTAAGTATGCTCAGGTCAATCTCAGTAAGATCAACAGATATGCCAAGGAAGGAGAGGTTGTCCTGATACCCGGTAAGGTACTGGGTGCTGGTGAGCTGAAAACCTCGGTCACAATTGCTGCACTTGATTTCAGTGGCACTGCCATTGACAAGATCAATGAGATCGGTGGCAAATACCTGACGATCGAGCAGATCCTTGAAGAGAACCCCAGCGGATCAAAGATAAGGATACTGCAGTAAGAGGTGTTGAAGATGACAATAATCGATGCCAATGGGCTTATTCTGGGAAGACTTGCAAGTGATGTGGCAAAGAGGCTGCTTGCAGGAGAAAAAATAGATATCGTTAATGCTGAAAAGGCAGTGATCTCCGGTTCCAGGCTTGATACCATAGCAGAATACAGGAATAAAATAGCTACAGGTTCAACCGAATTTGGTCCTCATTTCCCTAAAAGGCCAGACCGTATTCTAAAAAGAACAGTAAGGGGAATGGTGCCTTACAGGAGAGCAAGAGGACGTGATGCAATGGCTCGTCTTAAAGTGCATGTAGGCGTTCCGCTCGAACTCAAGGACAAGGAAATGATACAGGTTGCCGAAGCAAGTATGAAGAGGCTCAGTTCTAACAAGTATATTAGACTCGGGGACGTGAGCACAAAGATGGGCGGCCAGTTCTAAGGAGGATCATCATGTCAAACAAAGTAGTCAATTCATCAGGTAAGAACAAGACCGCAATTGCCCGTGCCACTATCAAAAAAGGAGCCGGGAGAACTCGTATTAACAAGAAGCCCGTTGAGATATATGAGCCTGAATTCGTAAAGATGAAGATATATGAATCCCTGATGCTTGCAGGAGATGTTGCAGAGGGACTCGATATCGATGTTAAGGTAAGCGGCGGAGGCATTATAGGACAGGCCAATGCCATAAGGACAGCTATCGCAAGAGGTATAGTGGAATGGGCCAATGATACCAACCTGCGTGATGCTTATATGGAATATGACCGCAACCTACTTGTCAACGATTCCAGGCAGAAAGAGACCAAGAAGTTTGGTGGACCTGGTGCACGTGCTAAGTATCAGAAATCATACAGGTAAGGCATATATAGATGATACCAGTCCGTTGTTTCAGTTGTGGTAAAGTGATCGCAAGCAGCTGGGATGAATACAAAAGGAGAACTAAAGATGGCGAGGATCCTGCCCGGGTCATGGATGACCTGGGTATCACACGTTACTGCTGCCGTCGGATACTCCTGTCCCACGTGGAGCTTGTAGATACACTGGCACCATATCAGTAAGGGACCGTAGGGTAGCCTGGACCATCCTTCGGCGTTCGGGACGTACTTTTAAGTGCGCGGATCACGCCGGAACCTGAGTTCAAATCTCAGCGGTCCCATTCCCTTACTCTTACTGTAATTAGTATAGACTGGCCTGTAAGAACAGATATGTGACCACATTCGGAGGGATTCCGGATAAAACTATCTCAGGTATGGAAAGAACACGCACTGATATAAGCGTTACTTATGCAGCTTTTAGTTGACGATACCTGACATTATATCCTAATGATCACGTTCTATCATTCCTTAAGGTGATTTTTTGAGCACAGAACATTATACTAGATATGAGCGAGCAAGGATTATCGGTGCCAGATCCCTGCAGATCTCTATGGGCGCACCCGTTCTGATCGATGATCCAAGTACTCAATCTCTGTATATAGCAAAGAAAGAACTAGAGCTTGGGGTTATCCCAATTACTGTAAAAAGGGACTATAAATTCAAGGTGATCCAATGACCACAGAAGAAATACGCGTTACTGATAATGCAGATATACGAACGGATAGTGATGATAAACTATTGGACGTCAGTGCAGATGCAGAGAAATCCACTTCACTTGTTCCTATAGATGAATATCTGGCAGCCGGTGTACATATTGGTACCCAGCAGAAGACAGAGAACATGATGAAGTTCGTATACAGAGTAAGAACTGACGGACTCTACGTACTGGACATCCAGTCAACTGACGAAAGGATAAAACTGGTGGCAACCTTCCTGTCCAAATATGAACCATCCAGGATACTTGTGGTTTCTGCAAGGCAATATGGTCAGTACCCGGCTATGAAGTTCGCAAAAGCTCTCGGGGCCAGGTCAATGGTCGGGCGCTTCATTCCGGGAACACTTACAAATCCGACAGTAGAGGCATTCTTTGAGCCCGATGTGATCATAGTCACAGACCCCGCAGGAGACGCACAGGTAATTAAGGAAGCTGTGAACATTGGGATCCCCGTGGTGGCACTTTGTGACACGAACAACATGACTTCCAACGTGGACCTGGTCATACCGACCAACAACAAAGGAAGAAAGGCCCTCTCACTCATCTACTGGTTGCTTGCAAGAGAGATCGCAAAGACCAATGGGGCATACTTCAATTACCAATTCGAGGATTTCGAAGCCGGTATTTGAAAGGCCTTCCTTTGGAAGCATACTACATATACAATGTACCCATTATATGTACATGGGGTGATGTAGTATGAGACAGGCTATAGTTGCGGGAAAATTCTATCCGGCGAATCCGGGGGCTTTGAGGAAAGAGTTAGATGATTGCTTCAAAGGCACCACGATCGATCCAAGGTCCGGCATAAAGGGTATTGTGGTACCCCATGCCGGCTATATCTACTCCGGAAGGGTCGCAGCTCGCTCGTATGCCGTACTGCCAGTGGCCGAAACCTATGTAGTGTTCGGCCCAAATCATACTGGCTATGGCTCGCCGATAGCTCTTTCAACAGAAACATGGTCTACACCTCTGGGACAAGTAGAAACAGACCATGAACTGGCGGAAAAGCTTGCCGGCAGTATGATCGATCAAGATGAGCTTGCGCATCGATTCGAGCATTCGGTCGAGGTCCAGATACCTTTTCTCCAGTACCGTTTTAAGCATGACTTCAGGATACTGCCTATATGTATGGGAATGCAGGACGAAGAAACAGCCATTGAGGTAGGCATGGAAATTGCCAGGGCTATCGCAGATATTGGCAGGAAGGCTGTTATGATCGCATCAAGCGATTTCACGCATTACCAGCCTGCGCATGTGGCAGAGAGCAATGACAGGTACCTGATAAAGGCTATTTTGGACATGAACGTAGATGATCTTTACAGCAGGCTGTACGCAAAGGATATATCGGCATGCGGTTATGGACCCATTGCAGCAACCATTACTGCTTCCAGGGAACTCGGAGCAAGCAAAGCGGACCTTCTTAAGTATGCAACCAGCGGAGAAGTAACAGGTAATGATTCCGGTGTAGTGGGATACGCCTCTATAATATTAGAATGAGTCAGATACGATGCAAACGATAACATGTTCTGCTCCCGGAAAAATATACCTGTTCGGTGAACATGCGGTAGTTTACGGGGAAAGCGCAATATGCTGCGCTGTAGACCTGCGCACTCAGGTACGAGCCAGTTTAAGCGATACCATCCGGATCAGTTCGGTGCTGGGTGATACGGGGCTTGATCATGACAGGTACCCCTACGTATCATCTGTGATAGAGAAAATGTCCGAGATGGCGGACATCAAAGGTATAAAGCTGCGCATTGACTCCGATATACCGGTTGGTTCAGGCCTGGGCTCATCTGCAGCCGTGACAATTGCCACTATCCAGGCATTGAACCTGTTGTTCGGATGCGGTCTGGGACCAGAGGACATTGCCACTCTGGGACACAGTATCGAAAGAAGGATACAGGGTGCTGCCAGCCCAACCGATACCTACGTCAGCACCATGGGTGGAGTTGTGATAGTGCCTGTGAAAAAGAAGCTTAATATCATTGATTGCGGTATTGTGATAGGCAACACAGGAAAATTTTCTTCTACAAGGCAACTGGTATCTAATGTTGCATTACTTAAGAAAAATTATCCACAGATCATCGATCCCATCCTTTCCACCATTGGAAGGATATCGATCACCGGAGAGGAACTGGTCATAAAACAGGAATATGGGTCTATAGGGGAGCTCATGAACATTAACCAGGGACTTCTTGATGCTATCGGTGTCAGCAGTCCGGAGCTTGCAGATCTTATATTTGCAGCTCGCAGCGCCGGCGCATACAGCGCAAAGATAACGGGTGCAGGAGGTGGAGGGTGTATGGTAGCACTAACTCAACTTCCTGATGTGGAAAAGGTGGCTTCGGCAATAACAAGGGCCGGAGGAGAGGCCATAATAACCAGAATAACTGAACATGGAGTAAGAGTGGAGCATTGATATGGTTTCGTCGGAAAGTCTAACCATACTTAAGATCGGCGGGAGTGTCATCACTGACAAAAAAGCTGACGATGGCGTGGTCAGAGTAAATGAGATACGTAGAATAGCTCAGGAAATATCCGGCTTCAAGGGAAAGCTCATAATTGTACACGGAGCAGGTTCTTTTGGTCATCCTCAGGCAAAAAGGTTCTCACTTAATGAACAGTTCAATGCTACTGGTTCTATCATAACCCATCTTTCAGTGAAAGAGCTATGCGGTATGGTGGTCGGTATACTCAATGAGAATGGCATATGCGCTGTGGGAGTTCACCCAATGTGTTGCATGCTTGCCGATAACGGGAGAATAAAGACCATGTTCCTTGACCATATATACTGCATGCTGGAAAAAAGTATCATTCCGGTCTTGCACGGAGACGTGGTTATGGATAACAGTCTTGGAACATCCGTGATCTCCGGGGATCAGATAGTTCCTTATCTTGCAAAACAGATGAAAGCAGGTCTTTTAGGTATAGGGAGCGCAACTGCGGGGGTTCTTGACGATAAGGGTTCTACCATCCCTGTAATAACGCCCAAAAACTTCGAGAATGTAAAAAAGCATATCAGAGGTTCAGAAAACACAGATGTTACAGGAGGCATGCTGGGTAAAGTTCAAGAGATGCTTGAACTCAGTGACAGCACCTATATAACCTCACATATTTTCGATGCCTCAAAACCTGGTAATATCGGACGTTTTCTAAAAGGCGAGAAAATAGGCACAGTTATAACACATGAACAATATGAATGCAGGTCTTAATATGAGTACATCCCAGAGAAAGATAGAGCATCTCAAGCTATGTTCTTCAAGTCCTGTAGAGTCACGGGTAAAGGGAACTGGTCTGGAAGACGTAATGTTAGTGCATCGGGCCCTTCCGGAATTTGATATCGAGGACATAGACCTTCATACGAATTTTCTGGGAAAGAGCATGAAAGCGCCTTTTCTTATAGCATCTATTACGGGAGGACATCCTGATACAGGACCTATCAACGCTGCTCTTGCACAGGCTGCTGAAGAAATGGGTATCGGCATAGGTGTAGGCAGCCAGAGAGCTGCTATCGAGGACCCGGCCCAGGCAGGTTCTTTTTCCATCATGAGAGATGTGGCTCCGGATGCTTTTATTTATGGAAATATCGGAGCTGCCCAGATAAAAGAATATGGCATAGAAAAAATAGAAGACCTGGTGGAAATGCTTGATGCAGATGCGATGGCGATCCACTTGAATTTCTTGCAGGAAGCAATACAGCCGGAAGGGGATACCGATGCAAGCGGTGCTCTTGATGCTATCAGAGAGATCTGCTCTTTAGACATACCTATCATTGTAAAGGAAACAGGAGCTGGAATTTCCCATGAGGATGCATTGTTGTTGAAAAAAGCAGGTGTTTCCGCCATTGATGTCGGTGGAGCCGGGGGTACAAGCTGGTCCGGAGTAGAAGTATACCGGGCAAGGGACAGAAAGGACGTGATGTCGGAAATGCTTGGTGAACTGTTCTGGGACTTTGGTATCCCTACAGCCGCAAGTGTAGTGGAATGCAATGTATCTTTACCAGTGATAGCCACCGGCGGGATAAGGACAGGCATGGATATCGCCAGATCAATAGCTATCGGTGCCAGCGTGGCCAGTGCTGCACTTCCTTTTGTTGCTCCGGCGCTTGAAAGTAAAGAGATGGTGCTTAAGAGATTAAAGCTTATGATGAACGAGCTTAAGGTAGCGATGTTCCTGTGCGGATGTCAGGACCTGCACAGATTGCACATAACACCCACCGTGATCACCGGGTGGACAAGGGAATACCTTGAATTGCGCGGATTCAATGTAAAAGAGTTCGCTCTACGCTCTGACCGTAGCGAATTACAGGTCATATGACAGTCATTTGTAAGGAACAATATATTTAGAATTTGAGGAATCAACATGACAGAAATCGGAATAATAGCAGTTGGCGGTTATAATGAAATGGGCCGCAATATGACTGCTATAAGGGTTGATGAGGATATAATCATCCTGGATATGGGTCTGCGGCTGGACAGGGTGCAGATACATGAAGATGTAGAAATAGATAAGATGCACTCCCTTGAGCTTATAAATATGGGGGCCATACCCGATGATACAATAATGAACGATGTCAACGGGAATGTACGTGCTATCGTATGCACACATGGTCACCTTGACCACATTGGTGCTATCTCAAAGCTGGCACATCGCTACACTGCACCTATCATAAGTACACCATACACGACAGCGCTGATAAAACATCAGATAGATTCGGAGCGCAAATTCGGTGTGAAGAACAATCTTATCTCCATGAAGGCAGGAGAGACCTACGAAATAACAAAAGATGTCTCTGTAGAGTTCATCAATACACAACATAGCATAATTGATACGGTGTTCGTGGTGATCCACACTCCCAAAGGTGCTATTATGTACGCCTGTGATTTCAAGCTGGACAGGACACCCACTTTAGGAGAAGCTCCGGATTTCAACAGGCTCAAAGCCCTTGGAGAAGAGGGAGTTATTGCACTTATAACCGAAAGTACGAATGCGGGAAGGTCCGGTAAAGCACCTTCAGAGCAGATAGCACATGACCTGGTAAAGGACGTGCTGCTGGGTACCGAGGAATCGGAAGTGGGAATGATAATTACTACCTTTGCTTCTCACGTATCCCGTTTGAACTCCATTATCTCCTTCGCTGAAGAAATGGGACGCATACCCATATTGCTTGGCAGGTCCATGGACAGGTACATGAGCACGGCAAAAGAACTGGGATACGTTGAGCTCCCCGGGAACGTGGAAATATACGGTCAGCGCCGTGAAGTTGAAAAGGCTCTGGAAAAGGTTATGAGAGAAGGCAAGGACAAATACCTGCCTATTGTTACCGGACATCAAGGAGAGCCAGGTTCCATATTGATACGCATAGCGAACGGTGATCTGCCTTACATGATAGAACCCGGAGATAAGATCATCTTTTCCGCTAATGTGATACCGAATCCCCTCACTCAGGCTAACCGCTATGCTCTGGAAACAAAGCTGCGAATGAAAGGTGCAAGGATATATGATAATGTGCATGTGTCAGGACACGCCTACAGGGAAGATCATTGGGAACTACTGAGGATGGTCAAACCTGAACATGTCATCCCTGCTCACGGGACCATTGAAATGCATTCCGCATATATAGAGATGGCAGAAGATGCCGGCTACGTGCTGGGAGATACGCTCCACCTGTTAAGGAACGGAGAGGAACTATATATAGAGGATTAATACCGCATCAAGTCACGAGGTATCATGAACCTGATAGAAGAGATCAAGAAAAGGAGCGTGCATGTGGATGAGGGCATCCGGGAAATGCTCCCCATTAAGCAACCCGAAGAACTATATAAAGCTGCACGATACCTGCCTGATGCAGGCGGAAAAAGGCTTAGGCCTGCAGCATTGATACTGACAGCAGAAGCTGTTGGGTCCGATCTTCAGACAGTCCTGCCTGCTGCTGTTGCTGTGGAACTGGTACACAATTTCACTCTGATGCATGATGACATCATGGACAGGGACGATGTACGCAGGGGAATGCCCGCAGCGCATGTAAAATGGGGTGAACCCGGAGCCATCCTTGCAGGAGATACATTATACTCAAGAGCCTTTGAGATCATAACCCGCATGGATAACGACCCTGCACGCATTGTAAAATGCATCGATATCCTGGCAAGGACGTGCACAGAGATATGTGAAGGCCAGTGGCTGGATGTGGAATTCGAGCATAAGGGTATGGTCTCTGAAAACGAGTACCTCCAAATGGTGGAGAAGAAAACCGCTGTGCTCTATGGAGCTGCATGTAAGATAGGTGCATTGCTTGGAGGCTCCTCCCTTGAAGTGGCTGAACAGATGTACGAATTTGGCCGCATGATAGGTATCGGTTTCCAGATCTATGATGACGTGCTGGATATAGTGACCCCTGAAGAAGTGCTGGGCAAAGTAAGGGGAAGCGATATCATGGAAGGGAAAAAGACCCTCATAGCTATTCATGCCCTTACCTCCGGCCTGCAACTGGAAATATTCGGCAAGGGCAAGGCTTCAAAGGGACAGCTGGAAGATGCTATCAGACAGCTTGAAGAAGCCGGTTCTATCGAATATGCACGCAATGTAGCTCTTTCATACATCCGTGACGGTAAAGCGAAACTCGATGTGCTCGAAGGTTCACAGGCAAAAGAGATACTCCTTGCAATAGCAGATTACATGGTAGAGCGATCTTATTGAATCGGGTCATATTATTGACCCTAAGTTTTGTTTTTAACCTGTTATTCAAAACATGAACTTAATTGAGCTATAGGTTTAAAAAAATCATGAACAGGGTCGGGAAAGACCCTGTTTTACCTTACTTCTTGTTCATTTCTTCTTCCTGGAGTGCTGCGTGGGCTGCTGCCATTCTGGCCACAGGCACACGGAAAGGTGAACAGCTGACGTAATTTAAGCCCACCTTGTGTCCGAAGATGACCGAACTGGGCTCTCCCCCGTGTTCGCCACAAATGCCTATCTTCAGATCGCGCCGGGTGGACCGGCCTTTATCAATTCCTATTTTTATAAGTTCACCCACACCGCTCTGGTCAAGCACAGCGAATGGATCGTGTTCCAGTATGGATTGCTCTATATAAGCGGGCAGGAACTTACCTGCGTCATCTCTGCTGAAACCGAAGGTCGTCTGTGTGAGGTCGTTCGTACCAAAGGAGAAGAATTCCGCCTCACGAGCTATCTTGTCAGCAGTAAGGGCTGCCCTTGGGAGTTCTATCATGGTACCGATCTTGTAATTTATTTTCACATCTTTGTCTGCCATGACAGCACTTGCTACTTTTACAACCTGCTTTTTAACGATCTGAAGTTCCTTAACATGGGATATGAGAGGGATCATTATCTCTGGCACTATCGTCATGCCTTCCTTGGTAAGTTCACAGGCCGCTTCAATAATGGCCTGCACCTGCATCTCATATATTTCAGGATAGACGACTCCAAGCCGGCATCCTCTGAAACCAAGCATTGGGTTGATCTCTTTCAGGGACTCTATCCTTTCCATAACTTTCTTCACTCTATCGATCTCATGTGCAGGAGCACCTTTGCTCTCAAGCTCCATTAACTTTTCCAGAGCTTCCTCGTGGTTTGGAAGGAACTCGTGAAGAGGGGGATCAAGCAAACGGATGGTCACCGGATATCCTTCCATAGCACGGAATATGCCCGCAAAATCCTCTCTCTGCATGGGAAGAAGCTTTGCAAGAGCACTCCTTCTTGCGGCTTCGCTTTCGGCCATGATCATTTCCCTTACAACGGGAATACGCTCTTCGCCGAAGAACATGTGCTCCGTGCGGCATAGTCCGATCCCCTCGGCACCGAAATCTCTGGCAACAGTGGCATCATAAGGAGTATCGGCATTTGTCCTCACGCCGAGGGTTCTCACTTCATCCGCCCATTGCAGCACTGTCCGAAGCTCCCCGCTTACCTCAGGAGTGATCAGGGGGACCTTGCCCACTATAACGTGACCGGTTGAACCATCAATGGAGATATAATCTCCTTCATTGATTGAGCAGGAGCCTGCAGAGAATACTCCTTTCTTTATATCGATGGAGATCTCGCCACATCCGGCTACACAGGGTTTTCCCATACCTCTGGCCACCACTGCAGCATGTGAGGTCATTCCGCCGCGCACTGTAAGGATACCTTCTGCAGCGTTCATTCCGCCTATGTCCTCAGGAGATGTTTCAGCACGTACGAGGATCACCTTTGCACCGGACTCTGCCATCTCTTCAGCATGCTCAGCAGTGAAAACGACCTTACCCACTGCAGCTCCCGGAGATGCCGGTAGCCCTGTTGCCACTACCTGCAGGGTTGCATTTGGATCTATCATCGGATGCAGCAGTTTGTCGATCTGGTTGGGTTCTATCCTTAAAAGAGCGGTCTTCTTATCGATAAGACCTTCAGCGACCATGTCAGCAGCGATCTTTATAGCAGCTGCAGCAGTGCGTTTTCCATTCCTGGTCTGCAGCATGTACAGTTTACCCTGCTCAATGGTGAACTCAATATCCTGCATATCGCGGAAGTGATTTTCCAGTTTTATATATATCTCTTCAAGTTGTTCAAAGGCAGCAGGCATTGCCTCCTTTAGAGTGGAAATAGGCTTTGGGGTCCTGATGCCTGCTACGACATCCTCTCCCTGGGCATTGATGAGATATTCCCCGAAGAAGCGTTTCTCGCCGGTTCCGGGATCCCTTGTGAAAGCAACGCCTGTACCGGATGTCTCTCCCATGTTCCCATAGACCATGGCCTGTACATTGACTGCTGTACCCCAGTCCATAGGGATGTTGTTCAGTTTACGGTATGTTATGGCACGCTGGTTGTTCCATGACTGGAAGACCGCTTCTATGGCCATCATGAGCTGTTTCCGTGCATCCTGGGGGAACTTTTCTCCCGTTTCCTTTTCAATGATCAGCTTGAATTGTTCCACAAGTTCCTTTAGAGCATTGACATCGAGCTCAGTATCCTGTTTCACACCTAAAGCGTGTTTTTTATCACTCAATGCATGTTCGAACTTATCATGTGCTATGCCGAGAACGACATCTCCGAACATTGTCAGAAAACGCCTGTAACTATCATAAGCGAACCTGGGGTTGTCAGTGTTCCTGGCAAGACCCAGCACAGACCTGTCGTTCATTCCAAGGTTAAGGACAGTATCCATCATCCCAGGCATTGAAACCCTTGCACCGGAACGCACGGACACCAGCAATGGGTTATTGTCATCGCCGAATTTCTTCCCAACGACCTCTTCAAGCTTTACGATAGCAGCATCCACCTGCTGCAGCAGTCCTTCAGGATATTTATTATCTTTAAGATACTGCACACAGACTTCGGTCGTGATGGTAAAACCAGGTGGTACCGGAATTCCAAGGTTAGCCATTTCCGCCAGGTTTGCGCCTTTACCACCCAGCAGGTCTTTCATACTGTTTTTTCCTTCTGTCTTATTACCGCCGAAAAAGTAAACGAATTTGTTGTCTGCCACCAACTTTCCTCCCTGTGACCGATGCATCAGATATAGCTAAATGGTTGGATCATGTATGGAATGCAGCACAATTGTTGTATTAATATTTAAGGTTGTGGTCATCAGTAAAAAGTAAAAAATAATGGTGCTCTTCAATATCATGTGCTTCTTTTTTAGCCAAGTTCCACAGGATGCGGTTTACATATATGCCTATTACCTGATTCGGAATGGAACACATTATTGAACAGTTTTTTTTATTTTTGGAAACTTCACATCTACTTTTTAGTACAGGTCCAATTGCCTGTCATCCAAGAGAGAAACCTTTCCCCTTATCCTTTTTGTTTCATCCGTATCTATCTCCCCTATGATGAAACACTCATCCCCCTCAGCTTGTGCTTTCACATTTCCCCATGCATTGATTATCATGGAATTACCAAAGTATGATGCAAAGGGAGCAGTGCCTACCCGGTTGCAGGCAATATGCGGTATCTGGTTCTCTATTGCCCTGGAAGCCGCAAGTGCTTTCCACTGACCGGCTTTGGGTTCTGCAAATCCGCCAACCGTGACCAGAATATCCGCACCTGAGAGTGCCAGTTTTCTTGATATCTCAGGAAACCGCAGATCAAAGCATATCTGGAGTCCGACAGTTATACCGTTCCTTTCAAGTCTGATCGGAGCGATATTCTCTCCCCTTGAAAAATATTTTTTTTCCAGTCCATACAGATGGGTTTTCCTGTAAGTTCCAGCCAGATATCCGGATCCGATACAAAAACCCAGATTATGATATCTGATCAGATCGGGTTCTTCCATCCTTTTTTCAATGACCGAGCCTATAAGTACACAATCGTGCACTTTTGAGAATTGTAATAGCTTCTCTATGGTAGGATAATCCTCAACTCTCTGAGATGGAGAGGTTTCAGCAACCGACCCAAGGCCCTTATAACAGAAACCTGTTGAGAATACTTCAGGCAACACTATTATCCTGGCACCCGAACCTATTGCTTTATCAGCCAATAAGAGGGCTTTTTCAATATTCTCTTCTTTTGAACATTGTGTTATGTTCATCTGAACACAGGAAACCTTGATAGTTGCCATTTTAATGTGTTCCTTTTTAGGTCAAAAGAGGACTTTTGTTATCCTTCTCTAAGTTGCTTGATCAATAACTTATATTTCTTTCAAACTCTGACGTCAGCAATTTCAGCAAATGAAGTACTCCTTTTTGGAGAGGATATACAATAACGCTGGTATGGCTGTTATCAACGAGCTGGTTGCAATTATGATCAAGGAGCTAACCGTTATTGGAGGAAATATGAACAAGGAAAGGAAGCCGTTGACACCTTCTAACAGAAGCCACGGCAATCCTAGTGTCCATGCGATCTTTTTGAGCTTATAGAACCCATATGTAATAAATAGTCCAATGATCCCAAAGATAAAAGCTAAGACAGCGCCTACAAGTCCATATATCATTTTTCCGAATATGAAAGCCGGTATTTGAGGCATGGTCTGGAGCAGGTGTCCAAATACCCCCAACATCAGTATTGTAAGCATGATGCTGAATCCGTTTGGCCTCTTCAATTCCTTTGAAAGCGTATTACACGTTGCATCCACTACAGCTTCAGTTGACATTTTTCTCCCATTATAGGCTCTCCGGACAAAATGCTCTATGTCATATAAAATACTATTGTAGTATAAAAAGGTACATCTTACCTTATATGAGTTTTTTGTTTTTGTCGTACTAAATATTGTATTCAAATCAAAGTAATATAAAACAATATATCTTATAGCCGTACTTAAGGCGATCTCTCTGACAGAAAGAATCAAGTATTTCGCGGGATAGTTGTAGAGCATCAGCTTATAGGTAATACCATGAGACCCGAAGTAAAAGCCGAACTCATTGCTGCAGGTTCTGTGGATATGGACCCCTGCCTGCCGGGCCGTACCACCATACCTACCGCAGGTCCCGGTGCAGGAAAAATGGCCTTTTTCTTTACTTCCGGTGGACACCGGGTACGCCTCGGGATCAACTCAGGATCTCCTCTCAAAGGTAAAAAAGATAATGAAGAGCTTGTGATCACGAAAAATGGTGAGGAGATCGCCCGTGGCATTATTGAAGAAGAGCTCATCCATTGCCCGGACCAGGCTTTCATCACCATGTGCGAGAAGTGCATCTTTGACTGCAAGTTCTGCCCTGTGCCCAAACTGCAGGGTAAGGTCAAGACCATGGATGAGATGCTTGCAATGATAGCTCAGGCCCATGCCACAGGCAGGATGCATGCGATCTCCATAACATCAGGTGTCGAGATCTCTCCTGAAAAAGAAGTAGACAGAGCCGAAGAGCTGATCCGCAGGCTCAGGGAAAGATATACTGTGCCCATAGGCGTTTCAGTTTATCCCACTAAAGATTCCACCCGCAGGCTCAGAGATGCCGGCGCCGATGAACTCAAATACAACGTAGAGACCATGGACCGTGAAGTATTCAGTAAAGTGTGTCCGGGAGGCGGTCTGGAAGATGTGCTTGCCGGCCTGCGTGAAGGTGTGGAGATCTTCGGACGCAATAAAGTGTGCTCTAATTTCATAATCGGCCTGGGGGAAACCGATGAGTCTGCCATGAAAGGTATTGAGGAGCTTGTGGCCATGGGCGTGGTCCCTATCCTCAGGGCTGCCAGTCCGCATCCCTTAAGAAAAGGAGAGGTATTCATAGAAAGGCCATCTGCTGACAGGCTCATGCATCTGACACGCTTCCTGCGTGAGAAACTGGACGAATATGGTCTGCGTGCCGATACATTCCATACAATGTGCCTTCCATGTACTGGATGCGATCTTAATCCGCATTCGGATATGGAATAAAGGACATGAAGCAGGAATTACTTCAGGCTGTTTTCAAACTCATCTTTAAGGACAGCATATATGCAGCCATCCTGTACAACATCATTTTTAATAATATTGCTCTTCAGGACAGCTTCAAGCCTGAAGCCTGCCTTTTCAAGAACTCTCCTTGATGCTGTATTTCTGGCAAAGGGTTGGGCATAAATCCGTATTATGTCGAAGTTCTCGAACAGGTATTGTGTCATGCACCTTACCACCTTTGTCATGATACCTTTTCCCCAGTATTCCTCAGCCAGATAATAACCCAGTTCTGCGTTCTTGTGATGTACATTTTCCTTAAAGTATACAGCTATGCTACCTGCCACAAAACCGTCTATAACAATGGCGAAAGCTTTGGAAATACCTTCGCTGTGTTTAACAAGGTGAATGAATTTCCTGGCATCGTCGATGGAATATGGATAAGGGAAGCCATCCCTTAGATTATCGACTATTTTTTTGTTGTTCGCAATGAATGCAAGCCTTTCAGCATCTTCCTCTTCCCATGGCCTTAGAGTGATATCATTGGTCACTATTATAGGATTGTCTCTTTTCATGGATGATCCTTTTCTTGAAATATTCAATATACATATTCTCTGGATCAGCTCAACCTTTTTTCAATGATCTCAGGCCAGATAGAAGCTGATACTATCATGCTCAAAACAAAAACGAACACCATGCCTGCAATGATATCCACCTGGCTGTACAGGGGCACAACCCTGGTTCTGTTGACCATTACAGCAAGCCCTGCAAAAAGGACCACAAGCAAGACTGACGAAAGGATACTGGCAATAAGCGCGTATTTCCCTTTATTGTCTGAACTTTTATCCATACCTGTCATCACCTTATTTTATCCGGCTTCTTTTCATGAGCAGGGAGTTCGTTGTGACGGATAAGGAACTCATGGCCATGAAAGCCGCAGCAAGCTCCGGGGTTATCAGTATCTTGTGGAACAGCGGGAACAGTAAGCCCGCAGCTATGGGTATGCCAATACTGTTGTATCCGAAGGCCCAGAACAGGTTCTGCTTGATCTTGTTCATGGTAAGCTTGCTAAGAGTTATAGAAGCCACCACATCCCGCAGGTCATTCTTGATGAGCACGATACCTGCTGATTCCATGGCAATGTCCGTACCGGCACCCATGGCAATGCCGATGTCGGCCTGGGTCAGCGCAGGTGCATCGTTGATACCATCACCTACCATGGCAACTATGCGTCCTTCCTCCTGCAGTTTCTTTATCCCGGAAGCTTTGTCCTCAGGCAGCACATCAGCAAGCACTCTGTCGATACCTGCTTCTTTTGCAATTGCTTCAGCTGTCCTGCGGTTGTCTCCGGTGATCATTACGACCTCTATCCCCATTTTCCGAAGTTTTTGCACGGCTTCCCTGGAGTTCTCCTTGAGAGTATCCGCAACGGCAACTATACCTATGACCTTTCCATCCTTAGCGACGATCATGGCAGTCTTGCCCCCCGCTTCAAGCTTTTCCATATCCTGAACGATAACTGAGATCTCAACGCCATTTTCTTCCATGAGCCTGCGGGTCCCAAAGAGTATTCTGCTGCCATTTACTGTAGCTTCGATGCCTTGTCCGGCGATGGATCTGAAATTCTCTGCATTTCCAATGTCCAGCTGCTTCTCCTGAGCAGCTCTCACAATAGCCTCGCCAAGAGAATGCTCCGATCCCTTCTCGGCAGTTGCTGCAATTGCAAGTACTTCTTTCTCATCATGGCCTTCCAAAACTGCAATATCCGTAAGCTCAGGTTTCCCTTTGGTAAGAGTTCCGGTCTTGTCAAAAACGATGGTATTTACTTTCTGGGTAAGCTCCAGAGCTTCTCCGCCCTTGATGAGGATACCGTTCTCAGCGCCTTTGCCCGTACCCACCATGATAGCCGCAGGCGTGGCAAGCCCCACGGCACATGGACAGGATATGACCAGCACTGTGATGGAAATAAGTAATGCGAACAGAAAAGGACTTGTTATACCTGAAACTGCGGTCACATCATATCTCTCGTAGCCTATAAAGAACCAGAAGAAGAAAGCTGCAAGCGCAATGACATGCACTGCCAGGATGAAGTTCCCTGCCACCACGTCAGCGATGCGCTGGATGGGAGCCTTGGATGTCTGGGCATTCTCCACCAGCTCGATGATCTGTGCTAGGGCAGTGTCCGCACCAACCTTTGTTGCTTTGAACTGCAGGTAACCGCTCTTGTTGATAGTTGCTCCGATAACTGTATCTCCGGATGCTTTCTCCACAGGGATGCTCTCCCCGGTGATCATAGATTCATCTACAGCAGAACCTCCCTGTATTACCACTCCGTCCACAGGCAGTTTCTCCCCCGGCCGGACCACCACAATATCCCCCACCTGCACATCTTCCACAGGGATCTCCTTTTCCTCTCCTCCAACAAGGATACGTGCGGTCTTGGCCTGCAGGCCGATGAGCTTCTTGATGGATTCCGATGTCCTGCCCTTTGCCCTGGCCTCCAGATACCTGCCCAGGGTTATGAACGCAATAAGCATAACAGCAGTATCGTAATACAGATGGTGGTAGCCCGGTCCCAGGTCCAGGAAAGAGGATGCCACACTTATAACATAGGCTGCTCCGGTACCAGTAGCGATGAGCAGGTTCATGTCCGTGACACCGTGTTTCAAACCTTTGTACGTGCCTGCGAAGAACTGCCTGCCCGGAAATACCATTACCATTGTGGTGAGCAGGAACAGCACGATGTCATTTGTCAGGATATCCGGCACAAAGGATAACAGCTGCGGGAATCCCATTTTCATGCTCCCGAGCATCACCGGGATGACCATACCGCCAGATATGAGCAGGTTCCTTTTCTGCTGCCTGATCTCCTCTTCCCTTTCCTTGCGTTCCCTGTCTTCCAGGGCTTTTCGGTCCACTTCCAGGGATGCTTTGTATCCTATGCCGTCCACAGCTGCTTTCATCTGCTCAGGGGAAACCAGGGAAGCATTGTATTCCACGTGGGCTTTCCCAAGGGAAACGCTCACGCTTACGGACTCCACGCCATCGAGCTTTCTTAGCACCTTTTCCACGTTCAGAGCACATGAGGCACATGTCATGCCTTCTACCTTTAGGTTCAGGCTGTCCCTTACAACTTTGTATCCTATGCCTTCGATGGCGTTTTCCATCTCCTGAAGACCCACAAGTGAGGGGTTATAAGAAACGTAAGCCCTTGCCATAGGCAGGTTCACAGAAGCAGAAGCCACACCCTCTAATTTCTTGAGGGTGCGTTCTATATTAAGGGCGCAGGCAGAGCATTGCATGCCTGATACTTTCAGGGTGATATCTTCAAGTGTACCCGGCTCGGTCTTTTTTATTTCTTCCTCATCTTCATCAGGTATGGGCAAAGGGCATGCCTGCTGCCCATCAACAGCAGCGCATTCCTCTCCTGTCTCATAACCTGCTGCCGCCACTGCCTGTTTTATGGTCTCAAGGTCAGTTATTGCCGGGTCGAATTCAACTGTAGCGCTTTCATCTTCCAGTTGGACCTCCACGGAACTGACCCCGGATACCCTGGAAATTGCTTCTGTCACACGCTTGTGACAGTGCATACAGGTCATGCCGTAAACTTTGAATTTGGTCTTCATGCAACCTTATATTGAAATATTAAACCACAACTTCATAACCGGCATCTGTAACAGCTTTTTTGATCTTGCTCATGTCAGTTGCAGCATCATCATATTCAACGGCCGCCTGTTTCTTTTCCAGGTCAACTTTTACGTTCTTTACCCCCTTTACCGCCTTTATGGCCTTCTCCACAGTTGCCTGACAGTGTCCACACATCATTCCATTTATGTTAATGATCTCTTGTGTCATGATATCACCAATTTTGTATTTTCGATCTCATCAAGCATTTGGCAAGCAGACTATAATATCCTTATGCAAGTGCATTAATACATTTTTTCTTACTGCATAATACTGAAATCAATCCTCAAGCAAATATTCCTTTACTCCCTTCCAGATATATCCTCTCGCCAGATCCTCTACCGGAGTCAGTTGAGCGCCGTGCATTCTTTTTTCAAGAGCTTGCAGATCATATCCTTCTTTCAGGACTATGAATCTGAGCGCTCCTGCCCCAATAGCTTGTGTGGGACAGCCGTATATGCATTTCAAACAGAGGATACAGTCCTCTCCGAACACAGGTTTGTTATCCAGCATAGTGATGTTGTTTGACGGACAGTTCCTTAAACACCAGCTGCAGCCATTGCAGGTATCGTTTACCCGCAGATCCCTGCCAAAGAACCTTGCTCCGGTTTTTTCCATTTCCCCGATCATGGAGAAAACGCGGTCTATTAACTTTGGCCTGGTCCTGCGTACAACTCCTTGCACAAGGTCATCAACAATACACTCTACCTTCGATGGCAGGACCCTAAGCAGCCTGATAGCCAGTCCGTCATCTGTTCTCATGACCCAGTTCGAAGGCATGACCATCATTTTCTCATAGACCACTCTGTAGTTCTTCTTTTCCAGCCTGCGTATGGAACTTAAGCGGCATGCTGTGTTGGGTGAGATCTCCCCTCCCCCGGAGACTGAAATAACCGCCACAGGAATCTGTCTGGCACCGGGAAGACCGTCGATCCACTGATATACAATCCGCGGAGCATTGAATGCGTGCACGGGAAACAGTAATATCAATAGGTCTTCTTTCTCATCCGAGTGAAGGTTCTCTCCTCTGATCTCGGACCTTATAACAGATAACCCGCGTCTGTTCAGTTCGTCCTCAAAGGCACCAGCAACCCTTGCCGTGCTTCCTGTGCCGGAAAAATAAGTGATCTTAACTGTCTTTATCTGCAATGATGCAGTCATAGCCCGGTTCCCTGTAGTACGAGTATCAACACTTTGATCTCAGATATGTCTCTTTCCTAAATTCAACTCACTCTTATAGCCGCTTCTATAGCTTCCTTCCACGATGCCAGATCTGCACAATCAATTTCATAAAGGGTATTTTCCTTCCTATTTCCTATGAGTAGGAGCTTACTGCGGTTCAGAAGGCCGCCGCCCTTTATCTCAGTGCCCAGTATGTTTTTCAGGCTTATTTCATCTGCACCGCCTGAAGAATGGATCTTTGCTATTCTTTTATTTGTAAGCACTATGAACTCGTCTTTTGTTCTTTCGAACTTCAGCAAATGCTCTCCCCGTATGTATCCCTGCTGCAGGCATTCCAGCATCTCCGTTGCATTTTCCGGCTTCCTGGCCCGCATGCTCAGCACTGTTATCTGTCTGCCCCCCATGACCAGATATAGTGAAGGCGTTTCATGTGTCCATCCCAGCAGGTCCTTTACCTCCATCGAGTGAAGCACCTCTCTTCTTTTAGAGAGGAGAGAGCTTGTATCTTTGATCAGAAAGATGCGCTTGTTGGTACAGGCCATCAAGACCCTTTCACCCCTGAAGAAGACCTCTGTTTCTCCAAGGGTCTTTTCTCCCTGTTTGAGAACAGTACCTTCAATGTTCCATGTCTCTCTGTTTTCAGACAGAGCACACTGCTGTACCCTTCTGTCAGGATCTTCAGGCATGTAGCGCTCCAGCATCTTCGCAAGCAGCGGACCATCAAGCAGTTTCACATTATGGCCCAGGGCTTCTTTTTGTGCCTCCTTAGTAAAACCCGAGGTAGTGGCTATGATAACTCCGTCAACATTGTCCCTGTAGCGGAGGCTGCTGTATTCCCTTACTTCTTTTACACCCACCGGCTCAACATAGCGCTTGGCCTGTACGATCCATGTATGGGACAGGCCAAAGTTCTCAATGGAGACATTGATGTCCACTCCCGCATCCCTTGACCTCTGGGTGACTTCTGCTCTGTATCCCATCTTTGTGAATAAATGACCAAGCAATTCCTCGAACTCATAGGGTTCTAGGTCCAGCAGTCTTTCGATCGTCCAAGTAACCATGTAATAAACCATCTAGTAGATCAATAGAACATAAATATGGAAGTATGTAATTCTCATTACTTCCTTCTGATTTATATTCTTGCTTCGGTATAGTTATCTACTGGTTGCATGTATTAATATGCCTAAGATATGTACTATAATATAACTAGTGGTAATTAAAGCGATTACGTGCTTACATTACTCTCATCGCTCTGGGGTAAGAGAATAGCTACGAAGTTTCATCATTTCCTGGTTCAGGGTATGGCATCATCAGTAAATCCATGTTTGTAAGGAAGTTATGCGTCAAGAAAATAGAAACTGGCAGCGTACTAAAATTATATGTACGCTGTATGACTACAGGGAAGATTAGTTGCTGAAAATTAAGAACACTGAGATACAGAACTTTCACTTTTAGGTACACAGCCTTTTGAAACCAGCTCTACGCCATTGCTAGCCAATGCATCAATGAGTAGGATCACAAGTTTGTTTGCAAGTCTACTGCTGCCACCATGGGGGACACTTTAAATGGAGACAAACATAATGTTAGTCTTTCCCATTCAATACATCATTCTTTTTTGTTTGCAGCGACAACTGTTGTAGATAAAATGCCACTGGAAATCCCAGCATACTGGGTATCCAGAAAGATACAATACGGTAGATCAATATCACCACTACTGTAATTGGAATTGGCACCCCCATGACGTTATAAAGTGCAGCCATCGACCCTTCAACTATCCCTACTCCACCTGGGATTAAAAAAGCCATCTTTCCAAAAAGAATGGGCAGACCATAACCAGCAAGTAGTATCCCAATGCTCACTTTGTACCCGGCTGCCAGGAATATCAAGTATAGTGTCATTATGTCAAATCCTATGCTTAGAGCCGAGCCAAGGGCTGGTCGTTTCCATCCATCCTCTTTTAACCTGTCCACCGAATCAAACAGGCGCTGGAGCGTCTCGGATGAAGTGGAAGTATGTGGTTTTCTTTTCAATTTTTCCCATGATATGGAAACTTTGCTCACTACTGAGATGAGTTGCACACGGTGGGCATTTCCCCAGAGAACGACGATAATAAAAGCTCCGATAAATATTAGTATCAGGATGAAAGCAATTATTTGTGCTTTTGAGAGTTCATGCATGATCAACAGGTATGCGACTCCAAGAAAAGCTACAAGCAAAAGTATTGCATTGTTAAATGCTGTAGGCAAGGTTCCTGCCTGGACTGCCCCCTGCCGATTCACGCCCAGAGCACGAGTCCAGTGATATGTGGCTGCTGAGTTTCCCAGTGTACCTCCGGCTATCAATCCGATACTGGAAGCGGCTAGTGCTATCAATGCTCCCCATAATGTGGAAAGTTCCTGTCGTGCGACCGCTACGCATGCCCTTAGAAGATAACCGTATTCGATATAGCTGGCTATCTGAGCCATAACCGCCAGCATAAAGACCCATCTGTTCATTGAACTGATGACTTTGAGAGAGTTTTCTAAAGCTGTAAGTTGTGGTAAGATCAGATGCACTGCAAGACCTAATATCAGCAGTTCCAAAAGGTAGCGGCCAGCTCGTAAAGTAAGAGGGGGAAATAATTCTTGAATAGGGCTGCCGTTTTTTTCTTTGGAGGCCATCTTGATTACCTTGACTCTGCTTATTCAGGAAATAAATCAAATTTTAATCTTTTTTTACTTCAATTTTCGTTTTAAGCAATTAACCTTATCTGCGTAGCCAGATTCATTAAATAGTTATTTATTTCAATTAAAGGAATTTACGTCATAAGTATAAACCCGAATTTGAGAGTTTTATTTTTAATCAGCTAAATATCCATCTTTCTTCGTTTTCACCACAATCTAATTATTTCTGTTTTCTTTTAGCTGATTGATAATCCCTTTACTTTCGCTCATATTCGTTTTTATAATTATCTGCCAAAACTCCTGCTCGATTTACGAGCCTCTATAGTTATCTTACGATTGTATTATATTGATTGAGAATAAATTCTTCTTAGTTTTGCAGTATGAACAATCACACTCTCCCATTTTGGAGTTTTCAGACTTCAGAGATGCTTCAAAAACTTGAAGCAACATCTAAAGGCTTGACCAGTAAGCAAGCTCAGCAGCGCCTATCGTTTTATGGTGCCAACCTATTGAAGCCTTCAAAAAGGTCTGACTCGTTAACGATCCTACTTGGTCAATTCAAGAGTCCTATTATACTCATCCTTATCTTTGCAGCCGGATTGTCTTTCTTCCTTCATGACTCGGCTGATGCTCTTATCATTTTTATAATTGTACTAATAAGTGGGGTTTTGGGTTTTTGGCAGGAAAAAGGTGCAGCAAACGCTTTTGAAAAATTGGTCGCGACAGTACAAATAAAATCTACAGTTCTCCGGGATGGGAAAGAAACTGAGGTTTCGATAGATTTGATAGTGCCTGGTGATGTTCTTTCTCTAAATGCTGGCGACATAATCCCTGCCGATTGCCTGATACTAGATTCAAAAGATCTATTTGTCAATGAAGCACCTCTTACAGGTGAAACATTTCCAGTAGAAAAGGAAGTAAAAGTATTGGGAGTAGATACTTCTCTTGGTCAACGTGTGAACTCTCTGTGGATGGGGACCAACGTAGTCAGTGGAAGTGCATATGCATTGGTAGTACACACTGGCAAGGAAACAGAGTTCGGCAAAGTTTCTGAAAGATTGAAACTGAAACCTGATGAGACTGAATTCGAAAAAGGTGTTTTGAGGTTTGGCTATTTCCTTATGGAAGTTACTCTTCTAATGGTTATAGCTATCTTTGCAATTAATGTATATCTGGCACGTCCGATTCTAGATTCCTTTCTATTCTCACTAGCTCTCGCTGTGGGGCTAACTCCACAGCTTTTGCCAGCAATCATCAGCATAAATCTCTCTCACGGTGCTAAGCGCATGGCACAAAGTAAGGTCATAGTCAAAAAGCTTTCTTCTATCGAGAATTTAGGTAGTATGAACTTGCTATGCTGCGACAAGACTGGAACATTGACCTCTGGGGAGCTAAAAATACACTCCTACTGCGATATGGTTGGATGTCAAAGCGACATAGTACTCTTATATGCTTATATAAATGCTTATTATCAAACAGGTTTCAATAATCCTATTGATCAAGCGATTATTGATGAGCATCAATTCGACCTCACTGGCTACCAGAAGCTTGATGAAGTACCATATGATTTCATTCGAAAACGTTTGAGTGTTTCGTTCTCAAAGGACAATGTGCATTTAATGGTCACCAAAGGTGCACTTGAAAACATACTTGAAGCATGTTCTTCAGCTGAAGTTGCGGATGGTAAAATTGTTGATATATCCACAGTCAATGATGCAATTCAACAAAAGTTTGAAGATTTTAGTAATAAGGGTTTGAGAACACTGGGTCTCGCTTATAGGTATTTAGGGGCAGAGTCATCAATTAATAAAGACAGCGAAACCAAAATGACTTTTTTAGGATTCATCTTCCTTTTTGATCCTCCAAAGCCCAACATCGTTGAAACTATAAAGGATATGGAGCAGCTTGGCATTGAATTGAAGGTGATCACAGGGGATAATAAGCTGGTAGCAGGTACTGTTGGTCAGGAAATTGGATTATTAAGTTCTAAGATTATTACTGGCACTGAAATTCAACAGATGAGCGATGA
>NZ_MVQX01000029.1 GCF_002067275.1 Methanomethylovorans sp. PtaU1.Bin093
CCACGGATGAATACATGAAGGTCTACGACGGAGCAAGAAAGAAGCTCGAAGGACTGGGGCTGGTGTTCTAAGCCTGAATAAGGTAGTAGGTCACTTCTGTAGTCGGTGGATAAAAACCACCGGCTTTTTTTTGGCATTGCTTATTTAGAGAATGAGCTTTTCACTAATAACTTATTATTTAGGTTAGAAAGCTTCTCCCGGGAAATTACCCATTATCTCGTAGGATACCTTTCTATAGATAGATGTATACTCCTCTGTAGGCTCAAGATCATACTCTGATTTTACCCTATAGCATTTGTCAAAAGGCTTTCCTTCGGGTGGGTTAGTAAGTCTTTTCTCGTATTTTGAGTATATCTTCTCTACTAGACGGTTGGCTTCAGACAATGATAAATGTGTGGCCATCTGTGCTATTTCTCCCATGAACCTTGACTCTAGACCTGAAGAATGGTCAGGGACTCCACCACGTGCACCTACGGGTCCCAGCAACATGTCCCTACCGCATACAGTGTCCCCTATAGCCTGGGCAGCAGTTTCATAGAACATCATATCAGTAGATATCCCAGCAGCATTCCAATAATACCTTGCAGTGTAATAGTCCATATTCCTTGATATTGCAAGTGAGGAGAGATTTGAAGCCCACATTATCTCTTTTGCAGAGGAAGATCCAGTGGCCGCGTGTGAAGCTCCAGAAGCATGTATACTTGAATGCGCGAGTACTTTTGACTGTAAAGTTTCAGCCACATCTATTATTGCAAGTCCTTCAGCCGAACCTATGCACGGCCCCCCAAAAACAGGCACTTGCCCAGAAATATAATGGTTTCCATGTTCTTGGTGGAAGATACATTTGCACAATGTTTCGTAATCTACTTTCAGATCATCCATGTAGACTTCCTGAGGGTCATATCTTGAGTATAGTTCATCCGATGACACAAGCAGATATGATGCGGGAAGTGTAGGTGTACTGGGTCCCATCAATGCCAGCCCTTCACGCCCTCCGATCTTTGTAGCAAGCCTTTCATTGCGTGCAGCTTTTAGGACAGCTAACATCTCCAATGGGCTCTTTGGTCTTATATATTCTCCACAGAACTGCTTCATTGCACCACTATAAATTCCCTGTACAACATTCTCAAGTACTGCACTTAAGTTTATGTAAAGGAAGTTTTCTTCTGAAACACTTCCCCCCATTGGTCCACCAATAATAATGGGGGGAACTGGTGACAGAGGATATCTGTGGGTAACAGTTACTTTTTCTTTCAGTCTGCCGATTTCTAGAGGATTAATTACATTAAGAGATTTCAGGATATCCTCTTCATCTACCTGGATCACTCTTTCTGTGCTTTTGCAGTACACTCCCACAGAATGTAGTAGCTCTATGCCAGCCTCAAATGTTGCATCTGCAAGTTCAAGATCATCAGGAACAAAGCTTTTGCCATCATATTTGATGCCATATTTTAAAGCAAGTTCTTCTGATTTCTTGAATACATTTAGATCGTGTTGTTTCTCAGTTTTGCTTTCGCCTTCAATTGCGCTCTTGAGGTACTTATACATGTTTTGCATGTCGACACCCGGATAAAAAAGATTTAGTCAGATTAATTTCATTTTTAAGTCATTCAGTTCAAGTTCTAATGTTCACCCATATATTGATTTTGTTTTTGTAGATACTACTTATGATATTTAGTTTCCTATTCTATGCATAATTTTAAGCAAATTTGCTTTTAAGATTACCTATTTCATTCTGAATCTTATTTCTCTTTTCCCATAATATTCGATTTCTTACTTTCAATGAACCATTATTTATATTTTTCTATTATTTACAATCTATATATAGCTGATTTATTATTTAGAATTAAAAGCATTTCCTTTTTCATGCTTATTTATTATCGCATAATATACCTAATAGGATCCCTTTTCTTTTTTTAAAAAAGAAAGTTTCTCGTTTATCTGGTTTATAATCTTTTCGTATGGATTTTTTTCTTCTACTATATATAGATTTGGTGTGGAAAACCAAAAAATATATATAGTGGTTACCCCCTCTGTCATCATTACTAAAGGAGAGGAGACTTTACTATGTCCAATTACACCCCTAAAGAAAGGCTTGCCCGTATTTTAACAGGGCAGAGCGTAGATCGTATGGCAGCTATCTCTGTCACGCAGACCGGTACCGTAGAACAAATGGAAGCTTGTGGCGCATTCTGGCCTGCTGCCAATGAAGATGCCGAGCTCATGGCCAAGCTAGGTGAAGCTGGTCACACCGTTGTCGGTTTTGAAGCCGTGCGTGTGCCGTTCGATATCACCGCTGAAGCCGAGTTCTTCGGCTGCAAGATCAAGGCCGGTACACAGGAGCAACAGCCCTCTGTGGTAGGTCATGTGGTCAAGAGCGTTGATGACATATCCAAACTGGAAGGTTACAACCTGGACCACGGGAGGATCGGCGTTGTCTGTGAGGCTATCAAGATCCTGGCAGACAAGTACGGTAATGAACTGCCGATCATTGGCAGCATGATAGGTCCTTTCTCCCTTGCACAGCATTTGAACGGTGACGACTGGTTCATGAACATCTTCACAGATGAGAACCTGGGCCTGAAGCTCATGGAGTTCTCCACAGCTTTCAGCATTGCATACGCAAAGAAGATGGTGGAGAACGGTGCAGATACCATGGTCATCATCGACCCCACCGCCAGTTACCAGCTCATTGGTGCTGAGTTCTACGAGAAGTTCGTGGTGCCATATCACACAAAACTTGTAGATGCCATGAAAGAACTGAACGTGCCCACAGTGCTCCACATCTGTGGTGATACTACAGCAGGTCTTGCACTCATGGAATCATCTGGTGTCAATGCGATAAGTGTCGACCAGAACGTTGATCCTGCAACTGCTGTCAAGGCAGTTAAGAAGGCTGTTATAGTCGGTAACCTGGACCCTGTGAACGTGCTCTGGAACAAGACGCCTGAGTTCATCAAAGAGAAGTCAAAGGAAGTCCTTGATGCAGGGGTCGCATTGCTTGCGCCAGGATGTGGTATTGTCAGCAAGACACCCACAGTGAACCTGCAGGCAATGGTGGAGATGGCGAAGGCACACAAGTATTGAACATTTAATCTTGATTTTTGATCGATGGGGGATCAGACCTTAATAATTCCCCAATTTTCTTTTATTTTCATGGTGAATTCACCAAATTATATATACTCCAAATCTTAACTAAACCTCAAATGTCCTCTCAAGAATACAATTTCTCATATCTTGTAGATCTTCATTCCCTTCTCAAAAAGCAAGGTTATAGTCTTGCAGGGAATCATTCGGCTGTGAAGACGTGTCTATGGCTTCGCAGGGCGATGAGAGAGGAAGGTAAATGCTACAAAGCTTCCTTCTACGGAATAGAATCCCATAGGTGTCTTCAGATGACCCCGACTCTTATGTGTAACCAGAGATGCCTGCATTGCTGGCGTCCTGTAGAGGTGGATGCACCTGCACCCGAAGAGTGGGATTCTCCATCGGAAATAGTGGGGTCATGTATAAAGTCTCAGAGGAAGTTGATATCAGGTTTTGGTAATGCTGATCACAGAGAGTTATGGTTAGAAGGCAATGAACCAAGGCATGTGGCTATATCTCTATCAGGCGAACCTACAATGTATCCTTATCTTGCAGAACTGGTGGAAGAGTTCAAAAACCATGGATTGACAACATTTGTGGTCACTAATGGTACTAATCCTGAAATGATGCGTCGAATAAACCCTTCGCAACTATATATGAGCCTGGATGCACCTGATGAAGAAACCTATAATAAGGTATGTCGTCCCAGATCAACCCAATTGTGGAACAAGCTGAACGAGTCCCTTGAAGTGTTGAGAGGCAAAGACACAAGGACAGTTATACGTATCACTCTGATAAAGGGAGTAAATATGTTCCATCCACAGGGTTATGCTGAACTCATAAAGAAAGCTTCTCCGGATTATGTAGAGGTAAAAGCATACATGCACTTGGGTTTCTCAAGGAACCGCCTGCTCAGAGAGGCAATGCCATCGCATGAGGAAGTTCTGGATTTTTCCAGGCAAATAGCGGATCATTTGGGTTATTCAGTTGCTGATGATGTTGAGATCAGCAGGGTCGTAT